>CAZGNQ010000160.1:0-8321 GCA_964527285.1 uncultured Hyphomicrobiales bacterium
AGGGCATGTGGATGGGGGGCGGGCCGCCCTACGGATACCGGGTCGAGAACCGGAAACTGGTCGTAGACGATGAAGCTGCGGAGCATGTCCGCTGGATCTTCGCCCGCTTCCTCGAGATCGGCTCGGGCACGGAACTGGCGCGCGAGGTCGCGAAGCGCGGCATCCGCACGCCGCGCGGCAACCGGATCGACAAGAAGTACCTCTACCGGATGCTGAACAACCGCGCCTACATCGGCGAGGCGGTCCACAAGGGCCAAAGCTATCCCGGCGAGCACGATGCCATCATCGACCGCGAGACGTGGGACCGCGTCCACGCCATCCTGCAGGAGAGCCCGCGCAAGCGGGCGATGCGAACACGCGCCGAGACGCCCGCATTGTTGAAGGGGCTCCTTTTTGGACCCGACGGCGCGGCCTTCTCCCCGACGCATACTCGGAAGGGGGATCGTCTCTACCGCTACTACGTCAGCCAGACGGTGTTGAAGCATGGCGCCGGATCCTGCCCGGTCGGACGCGTACCTGCGGGCGAGATCGAAGCGGCCGTAATAGACCAGTTCCGCGTCGTGTTTCGCCAGCCGGAGATCGTGGCGGGGACGTGGAAGGCGGCGCGCAGCCAGGCCACAGATGTCACCGAGGCCGATGCCCGCACCGCCCTGCAACAGCTCGATCCTCTGTGGGACGAGCTCTTCCCCGCCGAACAGGCACGCATCGTGGCGCTGCTGGTCGAGCGTGTCGACATCGGCACGGACGGGCTGAACGTCCGCCTCCGCGTCGACGGCCTAAGCAGCCTCGCGCGCGAAATGCTGGCCGGCGGTCTTGGAGAGGCAGCATGACCCGCGGCACAGCGATCCCCGACACGGTGACGCTGCACGTCCCTTTCCGCATCGTGAAGCGCGGCGGCCGGAAGGAGATGCAGATGCCCGAGGGCGCCGCGCAGGCGCGTCGCACGGACAGCACGCTGGTCAAGGCGCTGGCCCGCGCCTTCCGCTGGAAGCGGATGTTGGAATCCAGCGAGTTCACCACCATCGCCGAACTGGCCGAGCGCGAGGGGATTGCCCCGTCTTACATGACACGCGTCCTGCGCCTCACGCTGCTCGCACCCGACATCGTCGAGGCGATCCTGGACGGGAAGCAGGGGCCCGAGGTGACGCTGGCAAAGGTGCTGGAGCCGTTTCCGGGAGAGTGGTCGTCTCAAGTCGCCCGCGGCATGCCAGCGTAGGGCTACTCCTCTCTACAAACGAGAGGTGTTTGCATTTCTTTTGCGCTAGAAGCATTCTCGCAGAAGATGAGATTTTTCAAGGCTTAGTGCGTGCCACCGGCTGTCAACCAAACCCCCGAGCAGCTCGCCCGGGACCGGATCGATGAACGCCTGCGGGCGTCCGGTTGGCGTGTTCAGGACAAGGACGCGCTCGATTTCAACGCCGGTCTTGGCGTGGCCGTGCGCGAGTACCAGACAGACATCGGACCCGCCGACTACGTCCTCTTCGCTGACAGGCGGGCGGTCGGCGTGGTCGAAGCCAAACCCGACAACTGGGGAGTCCGGCTAACCTCTGTCGAGGAGCAGTCCGAGGGTTACGCGAACGCCAAGCTGAAATGGGTCACCAATGCCGAACCCCTCCCGTTCCTTTACGAGAGTACAGGCCAGGTCACCCGTTTCACCAATGCCCGCGATCCCAACCCGAGGTCGCGTGAGGTATTCACGTTTCATCGGCCCGAAACCCTGAAATCGTGGGGACAGGCGTCAAAGAGCCTACGAGCCGGCATTGCGGAGTTGCCTTCTCTCAACCCGGATGGCCTCCGCGATTGCCAGGTCAAGGCGATCACAAACCTCGAAGCCTCACTCAAGGGCGACAAGCCTCGCGCCCTCGTCCAGATGGCGACCGGGTCGGGTAAGACATTCACTGCGATCACGCAGGTCTACCGCCTGCTCAAACACGCAGGCGCGCGCCGCATCCTGTTCCTCGTCGATACCAAGAACCTCGGCGAGCAGGCAGAACAGGAGTTCATGGCCTTCATCCCGAACGACGACAACCGCAAGTTCACCGAACTCTACAACGTCCAGCGCCTCACTTCGCCTTCCATCGCGAACGACAGCCAGGTCGTCATCTCCACGATCCAGCGCATGTACGCCACGCTCAAGGGTGAGGAACTGAACGAGGGTGCCGAAGACGAAAACCCGGCCGAGCAGAAATGGCGCCGCAAGGAACCTCTGCCGGTCGTCTACAATGCCAAGCTGCCGCCGGAATACTTCGACGTGGTCGTAATCGATGAATGCCACCGGTCGATCTACAATCTCTGGCGCCAGGTCATCGAATACTTCGATGCCTACCTGATCGGCCTCACCGCCACGCCCGACAATCGCACCTACGGGTTCTTCCAGAAGAACGTCGTCAGCGAGTACACCCACGAGAAAGCTGTCGCCGACAAGGTCAACGTCGGCAACGAAATCTACCTCATCGAGACAAAGGTCACCCAAGGCGGCGAGACGCTTAAGGCCGAGCAGCTGATCGAGAAACGCGAACGGGAAACCCGCGCGCGGCGTTGGGAGACACAGGACGAGGAAGAGGCCTACGCCGCCACGCAGCTCGACCGTTCCGTCGTCAATCCCGACCAGATCCGCACCGTGATCCGCACCTTTCACGACAAGTGGCCCGAGATCTTCCCCGGCCGCAAGGAGCTGCCGAAAACCCTGATCTTCGCGAAGACCGACAGCCACGCCGACGACATCATGCAGACCGTCCGGCAGGAGTTCGGCGAGGGCAACGACTTCTGCCGCAAGATCACCAACGGTGCCAAGAACCCCAAATCCTCACTCTCGGCCTTCCGCAACGACTACTACCCGCGCATCGCCGTGACCGTGGACATGATCGCCACTGGCACCGACGTCAAACCGCTCGAATGCCTGATCTTCATGCGCGACGTGAAGTCGAAGAACTACTTCGAGCAGATGAAGGGACGCGGCACCCGTGTCCTGAAACCTGATGACCTGAAAAAGGTCTCTCCCTCCGCCCAGGCCAAGACCCATTACGTCATCGTCGATGCCGTCGGCGTCACCAAATCGCTCAAGACCGCCAGCCAGCCGCTCGACACCAAGCCCTCGATCCCCTTCAAGGATCTCGCCATGGGGCTGATGATGGGCGACCGGTCGGAAGAAACCGTCAGCTCCCTCGCCGCCCGCCTTTCGCGTCTCGACAACAAGCTGGGGGCCGAGGATCAGGAGAAGATCACGAACGAGGCCGGCAAGCCCCTCACCGCCATCGTTCGCGACCTCTTCGACGCCATCGACCCCGACAAGGTCGAGGCGGATGCCAAGGCCGCGGGCAACCCCGAGCCCGACGATGCCGCCATGCAGGCCGCGCGCGAGGAACGGATCAAACACGCCGCCAACGTCTTCACCGGCCCGCTCATCAACCTGATGGACACGATCCGCCGCGACAACGAACAGACCATCGACCATGACAACCTCGACACGCTCCTGCGCGCGGAATGGGCGGGCGATGTGGCCGAGAACGCCAAGAAGATCGCGCAGGAGTTCGAGGCGTATCTGACCGAGAACCGCGATGAGATCGAAGCGCTGTCGATCTACTTCAACACCCCCGCCCGCCGGTCCGAGGTCACCTACGCGATGATCAAGGACGTGCTGAAGAAGCTGACCGAAGATCGACCGCGCCTCGCCCCGCTCACCGTCTGGCGCGCCTACGCGCATCTCGACGACTACAAAGGCCGCAATCCCGCCAGCGACCTCACCGCACTCGTGGCGCTGATCCGCAGGGTCACCGGGCTCGACGACACACTGACCCGCCATTCCGAGCGGGTGCGGCGCAACTTCCAGAATTGGATCCTGAACCGCCATTCCGGCGCGGGCGAGAAATTCACCGAGGAACAGATGGACTGGCTGCGCATGATCCGCGACCACCTCGCCACCTCCTTCACCATCGAGCGCGACGATCTGGAAATGGCCCCCTTCGACGGCAAAGGCGGCTTGGGGCAGATGTACGCGCTGTTCGGCGATGGGATGGACGAGGTGATGACCGAGATGAATGAGGCGCTCTCGGCATGACGGATTTGCCGCGCGGATGGGCCGAAGCCACAGTAGGTGACCTTTTCAGCTATGTTAGGGGAGTGACTTACTCCAAAGCTGATGCCACAAAAGTGGCCGGCTCCGATCGCTTGCCAGTATTGCGCGCGAATAACTTCAATCAGTCATTTGATCTAACAGACTTAGTCTTCTTGCCCTCAGATATGATTGCAGAAGACCAAAAGCTTAGGGATGGTGATCTTCTCTTCGCAATGTCGAGCGGAAGCAAGTCACACGTCGGCAAATGCATTTTGGTCAAGCATCAAATGAACGCAGGTTTTGGCGCATTCTGCGGAGTGCTTCGTCCTACGGATTCTGCATTCTCGCGACTGTTCAACAATGCTTTCCAAGGCAAGGCATTTCGCAACTACATCGAAGAGTTGGCCGCTGGAACCAACATCAATAATCTTAAGCGAGACTTGCTGCTTGGATACAAAATTCCAGTTCCTCCCCTCAACGAACAACGCCGCATTGTGGAGAAGATCGAGGCAATGTTCGACGAGATCGACAAGGGGGTCGAGAGCCTGCAAACGGCGCGCACCACCCTCGGCCTCTACCGCCAGTCCCTGCTGAAATCCGCGTATCAAGGCAGCCTCACCGCCGACTGGCGCGCGCGGAACGCCGACAAGCTGGAAGCCCCCGAAACCCTCCTCGCCCGCATCCAGAAGGAACGCGACACCCGCTACAAAGCCGCCCTCGACACCTGGCAAGACGCTCT
The DNA here is from genome assembly GCA_964527285.1 of uncultured Hyphomicrobiales bacterium. GTDB lineage: Bacteria > Pseudomonadota > Alphaproteobacteria > Rhizobiales > CAZGNQ01 > CAZGNQ01. The sequence goes on from CAZGNQ010000160.1 coordinate 4,794, forward strand.
GGCCACATGGCGCGCTGATGGGGAGAAGGGCAAGAAACCGGCAAAGCCGAAGCGGCCCAGCGATCTGGACCCAAAATCCGGGATCACTTTGGGACATGTCGTGTTGGACGTCGCACAAGGTTGGTCGCCGAAATGCGAAAACCATGCTTCCTGCTCAAATGATGTCTGGGGAGTGATCAAGACAACGGCCATCCAACCGGCAAAATTCCTGCCGCAAGAAAACAAGGAACTTCCCAAGAACCTCCAGCCGCGGGAGTGGCTGGAACTCAATCAGGGTGATGTCCTGATAACGCGAGCCGGACCAAGGACGCGTGTGGGCGTGGCATGTATGGTCAAGCGCACCCGTCCTCGACTTATGTTGTGCGACAAGGCCTACCGACTGAATTACTTGGTAACACTTGTGCTTCCTGAGTTTCTTGAGGCCTATCTCAATGCTCCCGACACCCAGCGACGAATTGAAGTGATCAAGAGCGGGATCAACGATAGCGGTTTGAACCTAAGACAAGAGCAGTTCCTTGCGCTTGAGTTTTGGCTTCCATCAATGGCCGAACAAGCCGAAATCGTCCGCATCCTCGACGCCCGTCTCGAAGCCGCCGACGCGCTCGAAGCCGAGATCGACGCCGCCCTCACCCGCGCCGACGCCCTGCGCCAATCCATCCTGAAAAAAGCCTTCTCCGGCCAGCTCGTCCCCCAGGACCCCAAGGACGAACCCGCCTCGGCCCTGCTCGAGCGGATAAAGGCCGAGCGCGCTCAGGCCCCGAAAACCACGAAACGGAAGACCGCCCATGCCTGACGTCATCAGTTTTCAGGATGCCATCAAGGCGACGGAGGGCGAGGACAAGGCGCTCCTGATCGGCAACGGCTTCTCCGCGCAATACTTCAACTATGCAAACCTTCTGGCGGAGGCTCAGCTGGAAGAAGGCAGCCCGATTAAAGCGCTGTTTGAAGAACTTGGCACCGTGGACTTCGAAGCCGTAATCCGCGCGCTCGAGGATGCAACCATCGTCGAGCGAGCCTACGGCAACGCCGCCCATGCAGCTGAACTTGAGGCTGATGCCCAAAGAGTGAGAGAGGCCCTCGTCACCGCTGTCAACGCCACCCATCCTGCTCATCGGGAGGACCTTGTATTTCAGTACGAAAGCGCGGCAGCATTCCTGAAGCACTTCGGCAAGGTCTTCTCTTTGAACTATGACTTGCTTCTCTACTGGGTGAACCTGGAAAAACGGCTACTCAAGGACGGTTTCGGCCTAGGAAAAGACGTGGCGGAAGGGCGGTTCAAGGGGCCCATTCTTGAGCATGCCTACTGTCACATTTTCAATCTCCACGGCGGATTGCACCTCTTCCAGAACGAAATTGGAGAGGTCTACAAAGCCCTGAACCATGGAGACGGCGTCATCGCGAATATCACACACGAGATCGCGAATAACGGTCGGCTGCCTCTCTATGTCGCCGAGGGCACCTCAAAATCGAAGCTGCGCAAGATCAACTCCGTCGAGTATCTCCGTCATTGCTACCGTACATTGCAGGAAACCACCGCGGCAGTTTTCGTGTTCGGGCACAGCGCGGACCCAAACGACGCCCACATCTATCATGCGATTTTCGGCTCTAAGGCCAAGCACGTCTATTTCGGCGTCTTCCAGCCGGATGCGGCAAAGGTCAGGGCCTTGGATGCGGAACTCGCAAAATACAAGAAGCTCGGAGGGGATGACGTCCCATACAGCTTCTTCGACTCGGAGACCGCGCACGTCTGGGACGGACCGCCAGTGGGAGAAGAAACCGAATGAACACCGCCCCCATAGTTTCAAGGGTCTGGAGCTTCTGCACGACGCTGCGCGACGACGGTGTCGGTTATGGCGATTACCTGGAGCAGCTGACCTACTTGATCTTCCTCAAGATGGCGGACGAATACGCCGAGCCCCCCTACAGCCGCGATGTGGGAATCCCGGAGGGGTACGACTGGACCAGCCTAACCTCGCGCCGCGGAGCGGAGCTGGAAGCGCATTACGTCATGCTGCTGCGGAAGTTGGGCGAGCAGAAAGGCATGCTCGGTCAGATCTTCACCAAGGCGCAGAACAAGATTACCGATCCGGCGAAGCTGTTCCGTTTGATTGACATGGTGGACAGCACGAAGTGGGTGACGCTCGGCGCCGACGTCAAAGGGGACATCTACGAAGGGCTGCTTGAACGCAACGCCGAGGATACAAAATCGGGCGCCGGCCAGTATTTCACGCCGCGTGCCCTGATCCGTGCAATGGTCGAATGCGTCCGCCCCGAGCCCGGCAAGACTGTCGCCGACCCGGCCTGCGGGACAGGCGGCTTCTTCCTCGCCGCGCATGATTTCCTGACCGACCCGGAGAACTATCCCCTCGACAAAGATCAGAAGGCGTTCCTTAAGCACTCGACCTTCTTCGGCAACGAGATCGTCGCCGGGACCCGGCGCCTCTGTCTGATGAACATGTTCCTGCACGGGATCGGCGAGATGACCGGGGATACGCTGGTGTCGCCGGCCGACGCGCTGATCTCGCCGCCGTCGGAGACCTTCGACTACGTTCTGGCGAACCCGCCATTCGGCAAGAAGAGCTCGATGAGCTTCACCAACGCTGAAGGTGAGCAGGAAACCGACGACCTGACCTACAATCGCCAGGACTTCTGGGCGACCACGTCGAACAAACAGCTGAACTTCGTCCAGCACATCCGGACCATGCTGAAGACAACGGGGCGGGCTGCCGTGGTCGTGCCCGACAACGTCCTGTTTGAGGGCGGCGCGGGAGAGACCATCCGGCGCAAACTGCTACAGACGACGGATCTCCACACCATTCTACGCCTACCCACGGGCATCTTCTATGCGCAGGGCGTGAAAGCGAACGTGATCTTCTTCGACAACCGCGCGGCCAGCCCCGATCCGCAGACCTCCAAGGTCTGGTACTACGATTACCGGACGAACGTGCATCACACGTTGAAGCAGAAGTCCCTGACCTACGCGCATCTCGAGGATTTTGTGTCCTGCTACAATCCATGGAACAGGCATGAGCGCAGCCCGACGTGGAGCGAGGACAGCCCCGACGGACGCTGGCGCCCGTTCGACCGTGAAGAACTTCTGGCCCGCGACAAGGCGAGCCTCGACCTGTTCTGGCTGCGGGATGCGTCGATGACCGACCTCGAGAACCTGCCGGAACCAGAGGTCTTGGCAGAGGAAATCATGGAGAACCTTCGGTCTGCACTGGCGAGCTTTGAAGCAGTTTCTGCTGGGTGAGAGCCGCGTCCTGTGCGACATGGCTTGGAGAGCTTTGGGCTTCGGTTCCATCTCGGGCGCGAGCGACTGGAATCTAAGTGTTCAGCTGCAGCCTCGGAAAATCGCTACTTTACAGATGCTTACAAGCTATTCACCAAATCGGTGCAGTCATGAGGTCCGGAGAATATCGGCCCTGAGAGACCGCTTCCGGGCCTCTTGACGACCAGGCCAGTGCTCAGCCCCTCCCGCATAACCCTCGAAAACAACGGAAAAATCCGGCCGCAGCCGGATCGGGA
>CAZGNQ010000161.1:0-8234 GCA_964527285.1 uncultured Hyphomicrobiales bacterium
GCGAAGGCTTCGTCCCAGCTGCCGAACGTCAGGTTGGACGTCAGCACCACCGAACCTTTTTCGTAGCGCTTGGCGATGACCTGGAAGAACAGGTTGGCCTGGTCGCGCCCGAACGGCAGATAGCCGATCTCGTCGACGATCAGCAGCCGCGGCATGGCGATCGAGCGATGCAGAACCTCCTTGAGCCGCCCCTGGCGCTGCGCGGTCTCCAGCATCAGGATCAGCTCCGCCGCCGTCATGAAGCGCACCTTCCAGCCGCGCTGCGTCGCAAGATAGCCATAGGCGATCGCCAGATGCGTCTTGCCAGTGCCCGAGGGCCCGAGCATGACGATATTTTCCGCGCGCTCGATGAAGCCGAGCGAGGCCAGTTCGTGGATCTGCGCTTTCGGCGCGCCCGCGGCAAAGGCAAAGTCGTAGTCCTGAAGCGTCTTGAGCGCCGGGAAGCCCGCCGTGCGCGTCAGCATCTCGGCGGATCGCACACGCCGGGCGTCGCGCTCCGCGCGCAGCACGCGTTCGAGGAAATCGGCATAAGAGACGTCATCGCCCTTTGCAGCATCCTGGGCGATGGCGCCATAGAGATCGGGCAGTGCTCCCAGCCGCAACTCGCCAGCCAGCGCCACGATCCGTTCGTGCTGCAGATCGCTCATACGCGATCTCCCGCAGATGGCGCGATGGGCGCGAGCAGCGCGTCGTAGACGGCCAGGGGATGCTGGTAGCCGGTGACCGGCCGCCGCCGGGAGGAGGGGGCGATGACGGGTGGCCGCGCCGGTTTGCCCGGATAGGGCCGGGGCAGCGGCTGGAGATGGTCGCGTTCGACGACCAGGCGCTCGGCGGGCACGGTACGGGTCGTCGCATGGACACGCGCATTCGCCACCTCCCGCAGCCACAGCCGCACGGCGGCGTTGGCGGCCTGCCTGTCAGGCCTCAGGCCGGCCTGCCGGCAACGCGCCGCGAACGGCACCCAGAAGCTGTGCTTGAGGTAGCGGATGAAGCGTTCCACCTTGCCCTTCGTCTTCGCCCGGTACGGCCGGCACAGACGCGGCAGGAAGCCTGCGTGGCGCGCATAATCGATGAGGCCGGGATGGAACCGGTGGATGCCGCGGCCATGCGCGTCGCGCTCCAGGACAATCGTCTTCATGTTGTCGTAGAGAACCTCGCGCGGCACCCCGCCGAAAACCTCGAAAGCCTGCTCGTGGCAGTCCCGCAGCGTCTCGAACGTCTCGTCGTCGCAGAACACGACATAGGCCATCCGGCTCCAGCCGAGCGTGGCGATGAACACCGAAAGCCGCTCCCGGCCCGTGCCGATGCTCGCCCAGTCGGCCTGCATCTGCTCACCCGGTTCGGTCTCGAAACGCACCACCGGATCGGGCTTCGGCGCCGGACGCAAGCCGCGCACGAACAGCTTCACCCGCGTCTCGCCGCCGGCGTAGCCGCGCGCCCTGACCTCCCGGAACAACACCGCCGCGGGGATCGTATCCGGGGTCGCCGCCTTCACCCGCTCGATGATGTAGTCCTTGAAGGGATCGAGCTTCTGCGCACGCTTCGCCGCCGGCTTGCGAACCGCAGCCGCCGCGCCGCCACGCAGATGCCGGCGCACCGTGTTGCGCGACTTCCCCGTCGCAGCCGCGATCGCACGGATGCTCCGGCCGTGCCCGTTCAAAACCGAAATCTCCATTCTCTCCTCCGCTGTCAGCATCGCCCCCTCCTATTCGAGGGGACAGCTTCAACGGTGGGTCAGATTCGTTGTGCCGGACGGGTCAGTTTTGCACTGCCGGTAACAATTCGGTGCCATCATGGCGCGGGACATCGTGGAAACGACCTGGATGGCAGGTAGAGGCCGGAATACGTTAACGTGGGCTCTCGAGCCGCTTCCTGTAGAGTTGGGCAGTGCAAGCGGCTAGCCTTTGGCCCATTTGCAGCCCGGCAACGCAAAGTGGCTGCAAAACATATCTACCAACGTACAACTTGCGTAACCAGTTGTGTCGCCAGAAGCGCACGTTAAAATTTGCGCCATGAGAGATGCTTCGAATCGTAAACTTACTACGAGAGAGGTCGATGCGACGCCCTACGCTGCGTCGCTCATCGAGGGCCATCGAGACTTTGGCTACCGCCTAGAAACTGCACTTGCCGACATAATCGACAACGCAATAACAGCTGGCGCGCGGACGGTGGAGTTGATCGCCGACTCGGTTGCCGACAAGCCTTGGATTGCTTTGGCGGACGATGGCGCCGGCATGACCGAGCCTGAATTGGTCGAAGCCATGCGACTGGGTTCGAGGAACCCAGCCGACGAACGGGAGGCCGAAGATCTCGGGCGTTTCGGTTTAGGTTTAAAAAGTGCCAGTTTCTCACAATGCAGAAGTCTGACGGTCCTGACCCGGCGAGAAGGCAAAACGTCTTGTGCGCGCTGGGATCTGGATCGCGTTGCAAAACGCAACGAGTGGTGTCTTGAACTCATAGACAACCCTGAGCTCGTGACGGGACATGATCTTCTGGCCGAGACGGGTACAGTCGTCATCTGGGAAAAGCTCGACCGGTTGAGTGGCGGTTACACACATGACCTCGACAAGCGCGCGGAGCACATGAATGCGGAGCTTGCCCGTGCGGAACGCCATCTTCGGTTCGTTTTCCATCGGTTTCTTGAGGGCGCCAAGCCGCTGAAGCTGAGCTTGAATGGTCGTCGGCTGAAACCGATCGACCCAATGGCGAGCTCTCACGTTGCCACGCAGATGGACCCAGAGGAAGTACTTCGCCTTCACCAAGGGGACGTACGGATCAGATGCCACACACTCCCTCATCACAGCCGCATGACCCGGGAAGAATGGGAAGAGATTGGCGGGCCAGAGGGGCACCTGAAGTCACAAGGGCTTTATGTTTATCGCGAGAAACGCCTCATCATCGCCGGCGGTTGGCTAGGCTTGACCCGTCAAACAGAACTGACAAAGCTTTCCCGGATCGCAGTCGATATTCCGAACACGATGGATGCGGAATGGAAGATCGACGTGAAGAAGGCCTCTGCCCAGCTACCTCCCGTAGTGCGTGAACGCCTCAGGAAGGTGATCGAAAGGTTCCTCGGTACTTCCAAGCGTACCTACCGCAGCCGTGGTCAGAAGCTGGTCGATGAGACCCGTTTTCCGATCTGGAATCGGGTCCAAAAGAACGGACAGATCATCTTCCGGCCCAACCTCGAGCATCCCGTCTTTCGGAATTACACTGAACAGTTGCCAGAAACACTGCAAGAGGGTTTCAAACGATGCTTACGTATTGTCGGATCCGGTTTACCAATTGAGGCCTTGCATGCAGAGCTTATAGGAAACGCAGAAACCGTAGCTGCCGACGCGACATCTGATGACGATCTTGAAGATTTGGTCTATTCACTTGCAGCCACACTGATGGCAAACGGTGTATCCTCGGATGCACTATTCGACACCTTGAAGAGCAACCCATTCCTGAGTGCGCGGTGGGATTCTGTAGCTCCAATTGTTGAAGATTTTCTGAGGACACGGATTTCATGAGCGAAGCAAACCAGACAGTAAAGAACATGGTCGAGATGGGGCTATTCAGTCAGCCTCGGAAGACCGAAGACGAATTGCGAACGATGATACGCGGGGTTGCCGCGACGGTTGCGCCAGGCATTCATGAATCAGAGATCGAGTTGATCGCGCGAGAAATCGAGCACAAACAGGGCATAAAGGCCGGCCTTGGAGCCGTGGTCGACAGCGAGGATTTTGAACCATGGTTGGATGACGCCAAGCCATCGATCGAGCCATTCTATTGGAACCGCTACCAGAAACTCCTCTTGCAGAACGGTCTGCCAAAAGACGTCGTGATTTCGACGGACAAGGTGACCGACAAGATTCTCAGCCGCCTTGGCAACCCCGACAAACATGTGCCATGGGATCGGCGCGGTATGGTTGTTGGGCACGTTCAAAGTGGCAAGACGGCAAACTATACCGGCCTGATTTGCAAGGCTGCGGATGCAGGATACCGGTTGATCATCGTCATCGCCGGGATTCATAACAACCTTCGAAACCAGACGCAGGCACGGATCGACGAAGGCTTCATTGGCCGGGATACTGGGAAGTCGCAGCAAACGAGGGCGAGCGGGGCAAAGCATATAATCGGCGTTGGCCATTTCGACCCGCGAAACACTCCCGTCAGTCTCACGAACACACTGCAGGACTTTAACAAGGCCACCGCTTCAACAAACACAAGCGAGATCGACTCCTACAAGGTCCCTGTCGTCCTGGTCATCAAGAAGAACTACCGGACGCTCGCCAATCTGCTCGATTGGCTGAAGGACAATAGCGCCCGGGGTGACCAAGAGATGATCGATCAGCCGATGCTGCTGATTGACGATGAAGCCGACAATGCGTCGATCAACACGAAATATGGCAAGAAGCTCGTCACAACAGTCAATGGCCAGATTCGTGACCTATTGAACATGTTCCATCGGAGCTGTTACGTCGGGTACACAGCCACGCCATTTGCCAACATCTTTATCGACCCCGATCAGGACGACGAGATGTACAATGAAGACCTTTTCCCAAGGGACTTCATCATTGGCCTAGACGCGCCCAGCAATTATTTCGGCCCGACCAAGATTTTCGTGGATGGTCTGCCGGAGGAGGGCGAGCCGACTTGGCTTCGGTACATTACCGACAACGAGGATATCCTGCCGCTCAGGCACAAGATCGATCATGAACTCGATACGCTGCCGCCTTCATTGACGCGCGCATTGCGCACCTTCTTGCTGACGAGGGCGATCAGAAACTTGCGCGGCCAAAAGGCAGCGCATTGCTCGATGCTGGTCAACGCGAGCCGTTTCACGGCGGTGCAGGGCCGTCTACGAAATCGCCTCCATGAAACGCTCGAGCGGATTCAGAATGCGGTCCGGATCAATGCAAGCCGAGGCGCTACGGGGTTGAACGATCCGGAGATCGCAGCCCTCCATGATGTATGGCAGGAAGAGTATTCTGATGAGGAACCGAACTGGTCGGCGATCCAGACCGAGCTGCTTAACGCAATTGCGTCCGCGAAGATCGTCGAGGTGAACAGTCGGGCTAACGATCTGGACTATTCGACGTCTGGTGAACGCGGTCAGACCGTCGTCGCCGTTGGTGGGTTCTCCCTGTCGCGCGGCCTGACGCTGGAGGGCCTGACGGTCACCTGGTTCCTGCGCAACACCATGATGTACGACACGCTTATGCAGATGGGGCGGTGGTTCGGCTATCGGGGCGACTACGAGAAGCTTTGCCGCATCTGGATGCCCGCCGAAGCCATCGATTGGTACGCGTTCATCGCAAACGCAGCCGAGGAACTGCATGATGAACTGCGAACCATGGAGAAAGCCAAGGCAACGCCTCGCATGTTCGGTCTTGCGGTGCGGAGCCATCCTGCTTCCCTGCTCGTGACAGCGCGCAACAAGATGGGGTCAGGCAAGAAGGTTACGACCCTTGTCGGTCTCTCGAATAAATTCGTGGAGACTTCGAAAGTCAGCATCAGGTCCAATGATCAATCCACGAACCTCAACACCGCGAAGTCGCTTGTTTCGAAACTAAATGGCGCCGGCCTGCGAGAAGAGCAATCGCCATGGGGTATATTGTTGCATGGTGTGCCTGTCGAATTCATCGACGAGTTCCTTGCCGGCTGGCGAAATGCCGAACAGAGCGTGACTACTGATCCTGGGCCAGTTCGCAGTTACATCCGGGCCAGAAAATCTGACGAATTACGTACTTGGGACGTGCTGATTTCGAGCCTAAGCAAGGGCGAAACGGATATGTCGCTTGGCAAGTCTGTCGTTCCCGCAACTCGCTACGTAGACTTGGGCGATCTGAAGAATGGGTTCATGTCATTCAGTGGAAAGCGTATGCGCGTGGCATCTCGAGGGATCGAGAAGGCCGGCGTCGAGCTGGGGAAGGCTGAAGCAGCGGAGGCGCGCTACCGAGAGGAAAAGGGGAAAGCCGAGGGAGAGCGCGTGAATTATCCCGACTCGATATACCGGCGAGAGAGGGACCGAGGCTTGTTCATTCTGCATTATGTCAAGGCCAAGGCACCTGATGGGAGGGAGGATGCAGACGAGGTCCGTCTTATTCCTCCGTCATCTGTTGTGGCATGGGGTATCAGCCTGCCGGTGTCTTCACGCCCCGCCGAGCGGGTCGAGTACGTCGTGAACACAGTGCGTTATCAAGAACTCTTCGGGGAAGAAGACGAGGATGACGACCAGGAGGCTGCCCTTGAAGCCTCTTGATCCTTGGGAAAAACTTGAGCCGGATGAAGCCAAGCGGGTCGATGTCGGAGGTCGCTTCGACTTCTTCTGGGTGGTTCTCGAATGCGGGATGCCGGGGCTTATGCTGAGACTGCCCTTCTTGCCCCACCCCCTGCCGCGCTTGCCGAAGCTGAAGAACTTGGTGACGTCGTTCCGCCCTGTATCGGGTGGGTCAGCGTTCGTCCTTGGCCTCAAGGAACGAAGCCAGGTCGAAATATTCGAGACCCTCTGTAGAGATGTTGTCGCTGCCGGAGAAGCGGGGGAAGATCGCAACGAAGCGCTGTCCAGAGCTTTGCAACGCACTCGCCGCTGGCACCACCTTCTGAGAGGCGGAAGGCGCGCCGGATTGACTGTTGAAGAACAGCGCGGCCTCGTTGGAGAGTTGGCTTTCTTACGTGAGCTCGTTTCCGCCTTTGGCCCAGAAACTGCGATCGAGGCTTGGACCGGACCCACCGGGTCAGCCAAGGATTTCGAGATCATCGGAACCTGCGTCGAAGTCAAGGCGCGGCGGGTTGCTGCGAAGCCTTTCATTGCAATCTCTACAGAGGACCAGTTGGCGGACGTCGAAGGGAGTCGCCTTTGCTTGCGAGTGGTCAACGTGGCGTCTGCCGTCCTTCCAGAGGGCCAGAGCCTGCACGACCATGTGCGGATGACCGCTGAACTGTTCAAAGACGACGGCGGCGCGTTTGAGGCATGGGAGGAGGCACTGTATTCGACGGGGTATGACCAGGAGAACGCCTATGATGACAGACGTTGGCAACTCGGTGCCGCAACAGATTACGACGTCGTAAAGGACTTCCCCCGCATCTCATCGCCGCTTCTGCCGGGCGTAGAAAATGTCCGATACTCGATCTCTCTCGATGCGTGTGAATCATTCAAGCTGGAAGGCGAGCTTATAGATGTAATCCAGAACGGACTTGATCATGACTGATCTTGATGGATTTCATCATGAACTCATCGCGGATGTCCAAGTTGATGCCGACGTACTCGGCCTTGTCACCGTGGAGGCATTCTTCGAATAGGGACGGCGCTTTCGATCATCGGGCCGAACAGACGCGGGAAAGGCGAACCGCCGAGATCGGTTTTAAACGACCACCGGACCGCGGTGCCGCCTTCGACGGGGGAAAGGTCGAAGCAGGCGTTCGCCTCGCCCTGGCCGTCGAACTCGAGGAGCGAACAGACCCGCCTACCCGGATCAATCTCCACGATGGTCTGCGCGCCGGACCCGACATTTTTGTTCTCGGACTCCCAGGCGCTCCGATGGCCGACGGTTTCCGGCTCGCCGTCGATGACGGTCTTCATGTCCGGATCAAGCTCGGTCCAGGGCGACCAGTCATCGAATTTCGAATAATCCGCCACGTAGGGGAAAATCTCCGACGCGTCTGCGTCGATGACGATGGTCCGCTCGGCGGTCGCCTCGCGCGGCAGCGCGAAGCCCGCAAGTGTGAGGCCCGCGAAGGCGAACAGAAGAAGTCCGCCGATGATCATGAGAAACCGCATGGGTCATAGCCTCCCGTTTTAAGCGAGAGGCTAGCCCCAGCGCGCGGCCCTGCAAAGCGCTGTAAGCGGCGGGCTTACTCGCCCTTTTTCGCTGCGGCGGCGCGGCGATGGTCCACCTTCTCCGCGATCCGAGCGGATTTTCCGCGGCGGGTGCGCAGATAATAGAGCTTCGCGCGGCGCACCTTGCCGCGGCGCACCACGGTGATGGAGTCGACGAGCGGCGAGTAGATCGGGAAAACGCGCTCCACGCCTTCGCCGAAGGAGATTTTCCGCACGGTGAAGTTCTCGTGGAGACCCGCGCCCGCGCGGCCGATGCACACGCCTTCAAAGTTCTGAAGGCGTTCGCGCGAGCCTTCGCGGACCTTCACAGCGACGCGGACGGTGTCGCCCGGCGCGAAGGACGGTATCTCCTTGCCGAGTTCGGCGAGGTGCTCTTTCTCAAGCTCTTCGATCAGGTTCATCGGAT
>CAZGNQ010000162.1:0-8174 GCA_964527285.1 uncultured Hyphomicrobiales bacterium
CGACCGACCGGCCGTGCACCGGACCCCCAACGATTGAAGCCTGACGTGCAAGGCCACCACCGTGTACCCCGGTGGTGGCTTTTTTGATTCCGGACCGGGAGGGCCCCGATGGCTCACAGCGACGACGCGAACGCTCAGAACATGCGCATGGCTTATGTGCTGTTCTCTGGCCCTCTGCCTTCCAACGCGGACGTGCTGGCGAGCCTTGCCACCTGGGTGCCCGCCTTCCAGGCCGTTGAAATGCCTGAAGATGGTCCGGTCGGCGCCGTCACCGGTACGCTCGGTGAAGCCTTCTGCCCGATCATGTTCATCGATGCCCCCAATCCGCTGTCGTCCGATGAAAGTTTCATCGCGAGCGCGTGGTGGTGGCAGGAGGCGCGCGACGTTCTGGAGACGCGCACCGGCCACGCCATCGTTGCACACACGGCGAGCGATGACATTGGTCGCGATTATGAAGAACTCGCCCGCCTGTGTGCCGCGGTGGCCGCTCTGCCAGGGGCGATCGCCGTGATTTGGGACCCGGCCGATGCTGTGTGGCAGGCGGAGCTGTTCTGCGCGGTGGTGCGCGACGCAGGCGGACAAATGCCCGTGGACGTCATGGTGTCGGTGAAGCTGGGGCGCGATACGGAGTATCCAGCCAGTGACGGCAGCGCGGCCTGGCTGGCCATGAGCTACGGCCTGGGGGCTTTGGGGCACATGGAGGTGGAGGTCCGCGGTTTTGATGCGGAATCGCCCGAAGCCATGATCACCTTCGTGCAGGGCATTGCCCGTTATCTCGCAGCGAGCGGTGCCGTGATTGAGGACGGCGACACCATCGGCGGCAGTGCTCAAGAGCGCATTCTGGTGCGCCATGAGCCGTCCACGCTGGCACCTGGCACGACGGTGCACCGCATCTATCCGCCGCAAACCGAGCGGTGATGCAGGCCATTGCCGGGGTGTGGGGCGGGCGCTGCGGAGTGGGGCAGTGATGACCTTCGCTGAGGCGCTGCGGGGTTGAGGCGCTGCGGCGGTGAAGTAGGGGTGTCGCCGGGATGGCGCCCGGCGCACCTCAAGCGTGGCGACCGTCTTTCGCTCGCTGAGCGGCCCCGCTCAGGCCACCGGCGACACGGTGTAGTCCCGATCGTGCTGAAGCGAGGGGATGCGCTGGCGCACCTCGGCCACGCGTCCCACGTCAATCTCGGCGACGATCACACCAGGCTCCGTGTCGGCTTCGGCGATGACGGTGCCCCAGGGGTCGATGATGATGCTGTGGCCGAACGTGTCCCGTCCGCAGGCGTGGTGCCCGCCTTGCGCGGCTGCGATCACAAACGCACCGTTCTCAATTGCCCGCGACCGCAGCAGCGTGTGCCAGTGCGCCTGACCGGTGGTCTTGGTGAATGAGGCGGGCACCGCGAGCAGATCAGCGCCGGCGCCGGCCAACGCGCGATAGAGGTGGGGAAAGCGCACGTCGTAGCAGATCGTGACGCCCAGCCGCGCCCAGGGCAGATCCACCAGAACACCCTCGCCGCCCGGCCTGTACAGCTTTGATTCCCGGTAGCTTTCGCCGTTCGGCAGGTCGACGTCGTACAGGTGGATCTTGTCGTACGAGGCCCTCACGGCCCCGTCCGGCCCGATGATCACCGCCCTGTTGGCGACCTTGTCGTCGGCCACGCGGAACGTCATGGACCCGATGTGTAGCCAGATGCCATGCGCCTTGGCCACTGCGCAGAAGCGGTCGCGCGTTGCGCACGCATCCGGTGTTCCGATCTGGGCGAGATGGCGCTCGCGGTGCGGCTCAAGCAAATTGGTGTTTTCAGGCGTCTGAACGTATTCGGCGCCTTGGCTGACGGCCTCGGCGATCAGCGCCAGCGCGGCCTCCACATTCTCTCCCACCTCGACGCCGCTGCGCATCTGCACGGCGGCCGCTCGGAAGGTGCGGCTGGCCTCATCATCGACGCTGGCAGCGGCCATGGGGATCTCTCCTGCCCGATTGCGCCCTAGCGTTCCGGCGGTGACATTTGCTTTTCCTCGCCATCACGCGCTTGGGCAAATGTCAGAACCATCAGGAACACGAGCAAGTTATTGCTTCGATTTTGGCTTTTTCATCTGACGTTTGATTTCCAGCCCCGCGGCTGAAAGAGACCGAACGTCAGGTGCGCGAAACTTGCACCCTGCGGGCTTCATGCGCTGTTGGCGGTCAGCATCTCATCCAGACGCCCGGATCGATTGAGCGCCATCAACTCGTCGCAACCGCCGACGTGGGTGTTGCCGATCCATATTTGCGGCACCGTATGCCGGCCACCAGCCATTTCGGTCATTTTTTGACGGAGATCTGGCTTTCCGCCGACGTCGATCTCCTCGTACTGGGCGTTCTTGTTCTTCAAAAGCTGCTTGGCCATGAAGCAGTAGGGGCAAAGCGCTGTCGTATAAATGGTGATGGTGGGCATGGCGGGCCGATCGTGATGGTGGTGGCTTGTGGCGGTTGCGGCAGTGATGCGCGTTTGGCAGGTCGCAACCGGGACAGTGTAACAGGTCGTGGTCTCGATGCTTCTGATATTTGCCTAAGCGCCAGACGCCTCGGGGCAGGTACATGTCAGGGCAGGGCCATTACGTGGTGAGCCGATAGGGGTCTGTCACCCGCGCCGCCGCCAGTACAAGCACCTGTGATGCACCCGCCTGTTTCAGTGCGCGCGCGCAAGCGTCGATGGTCGCGCCGGACGTGATGACGTCGTCGACGAGCAGCACAGGGCGTGTCGTGATCGCCGCCCGTCGCGCCGGCGGCACCAGGAATGCACCGCGCACATTGTCCTCACGCTGGCGGCGACTGAGGCCAACCTGCGAGCGGGTTTGGCGCCGTCGCGTGAGCACGTGCGGACCATAATCCAGACCGCCGGCCCGGGCGATGCGAAGCGCAAGCAGAGCGGACTGGTTGAAACGTCGACGTCGGAGCCGAGCGTGGAAGAGTGGCACAGGCACGACGACGGGCTGTTCGGCAAGCAGCGGCATCCCGGCGGACAGCATCCAGCGCGCAAGCAGGTCGGCATTGCCCAGAGCATCGTTGTACTTCAGGTCATGAACCAATGAGCGCATCGTGCCGCGGTAGCTGGCAACGACACGGGCGCGGTCATAGTCCGGCGGATTGGCCAGTGCTTGGGCGCTCACCGGGTTGGGCCCGGCGTCGAATGGCAGCGGGATCCCCAGACGGTCGCATAGGGGTGGCGCGATGAAGTCAATGTCGGCCCAGCATGGCGCGCAGAGTGTCCCATGCGCACTGACAGGTCCGCGACATGAGGCACACAGTGGCGGCAGCGCGAGATCGAGGGCTGCGCGCCCGAGTGCGATGCTGCGCTGCGCCAGCAACGCGCCCAGGCGATGCAGCGGCCCTGACGTGGTGGGCGCGGGCTCCAGCAGATTTGGCGTGAGACTTGGCGTGACCGGTGCGCTCGAACCCACGGATGTTGTCATGGCGGCCTGAGGTGTCGTGCTGGCGAACGGCGCCCGCGCGTCGTCGCCGGGGGCGACGACAAGGCGGGGACGTCACCCCACACCCCTTGCCGGCGCGTGCGCCAACCCCACAATTGTTGCATGACGAGGTGAAAATGTCCGACGCGCCGCCCCGCCTCTTCCACCGTGGTGCGCTGCAGCACCGCCGCGCTCGTGCACTGGCCGGACTTGATGCGGCCGTTGCCACGGGCCAACCGCGCGGCGATGTGCTGCTCACTCGGGCGGCGACGGATATTGCGGAGCGGCTGTCGTTCATTGCGCGCTCGTTCCCCAGGGTCGCGGTGCTTGGGGCGCAGACCGATGCCATGCGCGCGGCCCTGCCAGCCGGCCTGGGCGCCGACCTGACCGTGGCCACCGAGCGTTTGGCGGGCGCAGCGGCACGCCTCAATGGTGCTGTTGTGCGGTCGGACGAGGAGGCACTGCCGTTTGGCGACGCCACGCTCGACCTGATCATCGCGCCGTTCAGCCTGCAATTCGTCAACGATCTGCCCGGCGCATTCATCCAGGCGCGGCGCGCGCTCAGACCCGATGGGCTGTTTCTCGCCACGCTGTGCGGTGGAGACACGTTGACTGAACTGCGCGACGTGTTGCTGACTGCCGAGGCAGAGGCGACAGGCGGCGCAGCACCTCGGGTGGCGCCCATGGCGGACGTGCGGGCACTGGGAGGCCTGTTGCAGCGTGCCGGCTTTGCGCTGCCGGTGGCGGACGCGGAGACGCTGACGTTGCGTTACGGCTCGATGCTCGACCTGATGCGGGACCTGCGCGCGATGGGCGCGTCCGGAGCACTGTCGGCGGGAGACGGCGGCACCGCGCCGGCATTGGGCCGGGAGGTATTTGCCCGTGCCGACGCCCTATACAGCGCACGCCATGGCGACGCGGACGGCCGTGTCCGCGCGACGTTTGAGGTGATCACGCTGTCCGGCTGGGCACCGGACGCCAGCCAGCAAAAGCCTCTCGCACCCGGCAGTGCACAGGTGAGCCTGACACAGGTGCTGGGGGGAGGACGCGATACAGGCGCATGAGGCATTGGCCGCCAGCCTCACAACCTGTCCCAACAGCCCTTTCGCTGCGGCGTGCTGCAGTGTGTTGGAGCGGCTCAGCCCCGTGCAGAGCCTGCTCCGGAGATCTGCTTCATCAGGATGCCGGAGATGACGTAGCTGATCGGCAAGGCGATCAAAAAGCCTGCCGCGACGACATAGGGAAAGAAGGACCAGCCATCAAAGCCCCAGGCTGGATCAGTCAGCGGAATGATGAGCGAGCCGACGACGACCGGCGCCGCTATGACAAACACAACCAACATGACGAGATAGCGCATCGCGAGCCTCCAACGCGTTCAGGGCCGATGTGGTGGGCCTCGTTCAGCCTTTGCATCTGACAGTTGGTTTTGAGATCGGCAGCCGTCGGAGACCAAAAGTCTGATTCAAAAGCTACACGAGAAACAAAGTCTTGCCCGTGTTCCTGATGGTTTTGACATCTGCTCAAGCGCTCTCGCCCGAGGGCAACCAAATGTCCGAACCTGAGCGCGAGTATAGCGCGTGGCCGCCCAACGTCTTTGACACATCGCAAACGCGCTCACGGGGCGGCTTTTGGGCTCCGGCCGGCTGCTCTGATACTGCGAAACGTTTCCGGACCCGCGCGTGTCACACGCCCCAAACGAACACGATCGCTGGGACGGCAACGGCGATCGTCAACACTTCCAGTGGCAGACCCATGGGCCAGTAGTCACCAAAGGCATAGCCGCCGGGTCCCATGATCAAGGTGTTGTTCTTGTGGCCGATTGGCGTGAGGAATGCGCACGATGCCGACACAGCCACCCCCATCAGGAAGGCATCGGGATTGGAGTCGAGCCGTTCGGCCAGATCAATCGCGATGGGGGCGGCGATCACGGCCGTTGCGGTGTTGTTGAGCACGTCCGACAGCGTCATCGTCACGACCATCAGCAGTGTTAGGACCAGCCAAGGCGCGGCGCCAAAGCTGGCGTCGATCAGCAAGGTGGAAATGGTCTCAGTGCCACCGGTTTTTTCAAGCGCAATGCCCAGCGGAATCATGGCGCCCAGAAGCACCACCACCGGCCATTCGATCGTGGCATAGATCTCGCGCGGCGGTACAATGTCGAGCGCCACATAGACCATCACAACAATGCCGAGCGCGATTGCAAGGTTCACCAGCCCGAAGCTCGCGAGCCCGACGGCAAGCGCAAAGTAGCCCACCGCGATGGCGGCCATGCGCCCATCCGTCACCGTCAGACCACGCTCAGCCAGCGGAAGAGCGCCGATCCAGTCCACGATTTCCGACAGCCGGTCCTTCGGCGCGAGAACCAGCAGAACATCGCCGGCCTCAATCTGCGTCTTGCGCACACGCTCGGTGATCCGCCGGCCCCCGCGCGAGATGCCGAGCACCGTTACCCCGAAGCGCTGCAGCAGGCGCATGCTCATGGCGGAGCGCCCTTCAATGCGCGCGCCCGGCGGGATGACGACTTCTGCAAGGCGCAGATCGCCGCCCGAGAGCAGGCGCGGCGTCTCGTCGGACTGTGAGTACTTAAGCCCGAGGGAATGCGCAAAGCTGTCCAGCGCCTGGGCCTGCGCCTCGATCAGCATCACATCGCCGGCGCGCACCTCCTGCTGACGCCCGAGACCCGGCAGCCGGCGCCCGTTGCGGATGATGCCGACGATGACAACGTCCGCTGCCTCCGCCGTGTCGTCCAGCTCCATCACCACCTTGCCGACAACGTCAGCGTCGTCGGGCACGGACAGTTCGGCCAGATAATCGGCGACCTGAAATCCCTCTGTGCTTTTCTGGGCGCTGCCGGCGGTCTTGGGGATCAAACGCCGTCCGATGGTCGCGACGAAAATGACGCCGGCGACGGCGCACACGAGGCCGACGGGCGCGAAGTCAAACATGGCAAACGATTCACCGATCCTTTGTTCGCGAAAGCTGGCGATGATGATGTTGGGTGGTGTCCCGATGAGCGTGACGAGACCGCCGAGGATGGTGGCGAACGACAACGGCATCAGCGTTTCGCGCACATCGCGCTTGGCCTGACGGGCGGCGTGCAGATCAATCGGCATGAGCAGGGCGAGCGCGCCGACGTTGTTCATGACCGTGGAGAGCCCCGCGCCGATGCCGGCCATGATTGCAATATGCGCAGAGACGGAACGTCCGGCATCCACGAGCTTCTGGGCGACAATGTTGATGGCGCCCGAATTGGCCAGACCGCGGCTGACGACCAGCACCAGCGCAACGATGATCACGGCGGGATGGCCAAAGCCTTCAAACGCGCTGTCGGCCGGCACCACACCGAATATCACCGCGAGCATGAGCGCGCCGAACGCGACCATGTCGTAGCGGATCCGCCCCCAGATCAGCAGGGCAAAGACCGCGACGAGCAGAGCAAACAGGATCAGTTGGTCGGGCATCCGCGTACGGCCTTGGGTCGAGGGAACACCCGGTGATGCCGTGAAGCGGGGCGGGATTCAAGCGGCGCGAGGCCGGTGGGCCGGTGTCCATGGGGACGGCTCGGGCGTCACAGGCGTGCGCCAGTGCTCACATGGTCCGCCGCACGCGGGGGTTTGCTGCCGCGCCATCCAGTGCGCATGACACGCACTTGGGCGCAGCAGATATGTGGTGGTACGGCCCCAGATCCGACGCTTCATGCGCCTGTCCGCCGTTGGTTGAACCGTCGGACAAGCTTTCGATTGTCAGTTCTTCCGTTCGTCTTCCGCTTCAGGAGATCCCGCCCGATGCGGGCGGACCCTAAATCCGACCGTGACAATGCTTGTACTTCTTGCCTGAACCGCAGGGGCAGAGCGCGTTGCGGGCCACCTTGCCCCACGTGGTGGGGTCGTCCGGGTTCACCTGAGCGGCCGCCTTGCGCGTGCGCACCGGCGCCTGGCGCTCCAGCAGTTCGCCATCCTGCTCATGGGCATGGCCGTGGCCATAGCCGTCATACAACTCGTCCTGGTCGGGATAGGGCGCGTTGTCGAGTGCGGCTTCGTCATGGTGGAACTCCATCTCATCGAAGTTCACATCAACGGCCTCCGGCAACTCCAACGCGTCATCACCGCGCATCTGCACGTTCATCAATATGGTGGTGACGGACACGCGCAGGTTGTTGAGCATGCTCTCAAACAGCGCAAAGCCTTCCGACTTGTATTCATTGAGCGGGTCACGCTGGCCGAAGCCGCGCAGTTGCACCACTTCGCGCAGGTGCTCCAGCGTAACGATGTGCTCGCGCCAGAGATGGTCCAGCGTCTGCAGCAAGACCATTTTCTCGATTGTGCGCATCTGCTCTCGGCCGAAATCGGATGCCTTGCGTGCTGCCGCCTTGTCGGCCGCATCGATCAGGCGCTCGCGCATTTCCTCATCGGCAATGCCTTCCTCTGCCGCCCAGTCTTTCACCGGAACGTCGAGGCCAAACACCTCCTGCACCCGGTCGTGCAGGGTCTCCACGTCCCACTGCTCCGCGTAGGCGTTCTTCGGAATGGCTTCGGAGACGAATTGATCGATCACACTGTGGCGCATGTCGGCCACCGTCTCTGAGACGTCGTCGCCCGTCATCAGGTCGATGCGCTGCTCGAAGATCACCCTGCGCTGATCGTTCATTACGTCATCGTATTTCAGGATGTTTTTGCGGGCATCGAAGTTACGCGCCTCCACCTTGGACTGCGCCTTCTCCAGCGCCTTGTTGATCC
>CAZGNQ010000163.1:0-8170 GCA_964527285.1 uncultured Hyphomicrobiales bacterium
TCATGATGATGATTGCCGCATTGATCGACACACCGATCGAGCCGATCACGCCGATAACGGCCTGAATGCCGAAGGGATACTGGAAGACCGCCAGGGCCAGGATGCTGAGGCCCGCTGACAGGATCGCGACCACCCCGGTGATCAGGGAGAGCCGGTAGGATCCGAAAGTCATGACAATGGCAGCGACGGTGAGCGAAACAATCAGCCCGAGGGACGCAAGCAGATTGCGCAGCGTCTCGTCACGCGCGTCGGCATCGCCACCCACCTCCAGCCGGTAACGTGGCGGCAACGCGATGTCGGCGCGCGCAAGGCGTGCCTGCACCTCGGCGAGCGCAGCCTCAGGGAGAACGGAACGCTCAACGAAGCCCTGCACCGTATTGATCCGCTCACCGTTGCGCCGATGGATCGCCGTCTGCGTCGGCACCACCTCAAGCGTGCCGAGTGCCGTGATCGGAATGCCAGGGTACCTTCCCTCTGCAATCCGGCGCGCTGCGTCCGGCGCTATGATGTCGAGACGCGCGATCGCATTAAAGTCCGCACGATCGTCGCGCGCCACACGGACGCGGACTTCGAGTTCCTCGCTCGCCTCGATGATGGACCCGCCGGTCGCGCCTTCAAGCTGGCGCTCGAGTTGTGTGGCCACGCCGACGAGATCAAGCCCGGCAAGTCGAACTTTTTCCTCCGAAAGATCCACACGCACCTTCGGTGCGCCCGGTGAAAGTTGTGTGCGCACCACAGTGATGCCAGGCACCTCCAGCATGACCTGGCGAATCTCTGCGCCGAGCGCGCGCAGCTCATCAAGGCTCTGGCCTACCACCCGGATCTCGACGGGCGCATTGACCGGTGGGCCCTGGACCAGGCCCCGCACAATCACGCGCGCGTCTGGGATCTGGGCATCGAGCGAACGCTGCAGCCGGTCCAAAACGGCCTGGGTGGCAGCGGGCGAACGCGTCGTCACGAGCGCCTCGGCAAAGTTCGGCCGGCCGTCCTGGTCCGCGATCATGTTGTAGTAGAACGCTGGCGCGCTTTCACCCGCAACCCACGTGACGCCGGTCACCTCGTCTTGCGTGCGCAGCACGCCGTCCACCCGGCGCGCGACACGGATGGTCTCATCAATGGCAGCCCCTTCCGAGAGTTGCACCTGGACGTGGAACTGGTTGCGGTCGACGCCGGGGAAGAATTGCGGCTTCAAGGTCGTAAAGGCGCCGAAACCGATGATGGGGAGAATAAGCGCCGCCAGGATCGACCGGCCGGGGTGGCGCACGGCGAGGCGTTGCACCGCGCTGAACGCGCCGCCGATGGGTCCAAGGGAGATGCCCGTGGTCAACACCCCGGGCGAGCGCTGCGACCGCGCGCGAGCAGGCAGCATCCACCCCGCCAGTGCGGGCGTGATCGTGAGCGCCAGACCAAGCGACACGACCAGCATCGTGATGACCGCAATGGCAATGGCGCCGACAAAATCTCCGGCTGGCCCCGGCAACAGCACCATGGGCATGAACGCGAGAATTGTTGTCAGGGTGGAGGCGAACAGCGGCGCAGCCAGACGGCGCACCGCCTCCCCGACAGCCACCGGACGCGCCACGCCTGCGGCCAGTTTCTTGCGCACCTCGTCGGTCATCACGATGGCTGCATCAACGAGCAGGCCAAGCGCAACAATGAGCCCTGTGACCGACATCTGATGGATGGGGATGCCGAATGCGCCCAGCCCAACAATCGATACGAGCGTTGCAAGCGGGATAATCATCCCCACGATCAGTGCGGCACGCCAGCCCAGCGTGAGCAGCAGCACGCCGATCACGATGGCGATGCCAAGACCCATGTTTTCCAGCACACCCAAAAGTCGCTGTTCGGTGTATTCGGCCTGATCGAACAGACGCTGAAGCTCAAGACCGCCGGGGAGTTCGCGCTCAAAAGCATCATGGACGGCCCAGATGCGGCGCGCCCAGGCATCAACCTGGAGATCGTCCTCCATCCTGGCGGCGATCAGCACGCTGGGTCGACCGTCCACCAGCGCGATGCTGTCCGCCGGTTCGCGCAGTCCGCGCCGAACATCGGCCACATCCCCGACGCGCACGATCCGACCGTCCTGCCCCTGTCGCACCGGGATGGCGCGAATGCGCTCCAGCGCCTTCAATTCGCCCGCCACCTCAATCAGCAGGTCAACCTGATCGCCGCGCACCTGCCCGGCGCGCACCTTGGCATCGCTGCGGGCGATCGCGGCTGAAACATCGGCGGACGTCAGCCCCAGAGCAATGAGCTGCGCCGGGTTGATCGCAACCGATATTTCCTCCTCGCGCGCGCCGTAGAGATCGACCAGCTTCGTACCGCCGACAGCGCGCAGGCGGTCCTGGAGCACGTCTGCATAACGCCGCAGGATACCGGCCGACACGGACGTTCCCGGGCGCGCGAGAATGGCGGATATTGCAGTGAAGGCGCCGGTGCGGGTGTCGTCAAAGGCCGGCGTCGGCACACCTGTGGGAAAATTCTGCTCCGCGTCGCCCAGCGCATCGCGGATCTCGGACCATGTCTGTTGGATGCGTTCATCGGAGATGAATTGCGACAGCTCAACCTGGATGACGGAGATGCCGGACCTGGAAACCGAAGTGACTTCGTCGATCTCCGGGATTTCTTTAAGTTCCTCTTCGATCTTCGAGGTCACCAGCGCCTCGACGCGCGCCGGGTCAGCGCCAGGGAAGGGCGTTACGATCGTGGCAAACAGGTTCGTGATGGTCGGGTCTTCCTGGCGCCCGATGGTGAGCAGGGCGGAGATGCCACTGGCCAGCATCATGAGTATGGCCAGGGCAAAAAGCCGGCGGTCGCGGTAGAAGAGGGTCGACATGGGGCACCGCCTTAAAGTGGTGACGGGGAGATCAAGTGACGGTGCGTTGCCGGAGAGGTCCGGCCCGCCGGGATGCGGGTGGTTGCGGGTTATTTATGGTCCGTCAGGAGCGCCACGTGCTGGCCGGAGACCACCCTGTGCGTTCCGTTCCGCAAGACCCGCGCACCATCGCGCAGCGTTCCGCGTACAAACGCACGCCCGTCAGCCACGTGGAGCACCTCAACGCTTTCCGCCTGGACCCGTGCCGGACCGCCCTCATCAATAACGGTCATCACGCTCCACAAACCGCGCACGCCTTGCGTGAGCGCAGTGAGCGGCAGCCAGGCGCCCGGGTCATCGATGCGTGTTTCGTGGACCAGTGAGACCAGTTCGCCGAACGGCGTTGCCTCCGCGCCCTGCACGTCGAACAGTACCGTGACGGTGCGGGTGCCGGTTTCGAGATCGGGGCGCTGTGTCAGCAGACGGGCCTGGCGCAGGCCTTGCGGTGTCTGGACCGTGTACAGCCCGTCGGCACGCAGCCCCGCTGCAACGCGCGGGGGCAGGCCGATGCGCGCCCAGCGGCGTGCGTCCTCCAGAATGGTGACCACCGGCGCGCCCGGGGACACGACAGCACCGTCATCAACCAGGCGAGCGCTGACGAGACCGGCGAAGGGCGCCGTGATCTCCGATTTGGCGAGATCGATTTCCACGGCGGCCAACCGCGCCTCGACGCGCTCAATCGCGGCCGTCACCTCAGCCTGCGTGGCGCGCGCTTCATCAAGCCGCTGTTCAGCAGTCCAGCCGCGCTTGGTGAGCCGCGCTTGGCGGTTCAACGTCAGTTCTGCGAGCGTCTTGCGGGCCTCCAGTTCGCGCACCTGGGCCTGCAGTTCATCGCGCTGCGCTGTCAGCTTGCGCGTGCCGAGCCGTGCGATCACGTCTCCAGTCGCCACGCGGTCGCCCTCGTCCTTCAAAACCGCCGTGACCAGTCCGGCGCTTTCGAATGCCACTGACGTTTCGCGCGCCGGTTCAAGCCGCCCGACAAACGTGCGCTGCACGGCGTACTGCGGCTGGAGGGTGACCGACACTGTCTGGACCGCGACGGGGGGATGGGGCTGCGGCTGGCCTTGTGCGTTGGCGCGCAGATGCAGGGTGGCGATGCCGGCGCCGATGGCGGCGATGAAAACAACAGCCGTGGCCGTGACGGCAAAGGCGTGGGCCACGCGCCAGAGAACAGGCCGCGTCGCCTGGCGGTGAACCGCTCCTTCGGCGCCAAGCGCATGTGAGCCAACAGCGCGCTCGCCAACCCCGTCTGACATGGTCTGCGTGGCCTCCACGGCCGGAGGCGTTCCATCCCGTTGCATCGCGCGCTCCCAAACCCCGGGCAGGTGACGACGCGCCCAAGCAGACCGCGCCATCGCCAAACCAGCACGCCACCCTGCGGCAGCGCATTGATCAAGTTACGGCCGCTAACATATGTTAGCTGCATTCACTTACAACGGGGAAAGTTATCGCCACTAACTTTATTTGTGGGCTTGGGCTGCCAACGGGCGTCGCGGCGACGCTGGCCCGAACCATCCGCAGCCGATACTGTTCGCCGGAAACCCGCCCGTCCGTCCCGTCTCACCGCCCAACCGTCCGGACCCCGCCTTGAACCGATTGCCTTGCCCCACCGCCGCAACCGACGATGCCGCGCCGCGCGCCGCCACGCAGGCCGCAACGCCCGCCGACAGCGAGCGCCCGGCCTACCACCACGGCGACCTGAAGGAGGCGCTCGTGTCGGCGGCCATTGAGATCGTGGCTGCGGAGGGCGCGGAAAACTTCTCGCTCGCCAAGGCCTGTCGGCGGGCCGGTGTCTCCACCGCGGCGCCCTACAAGCACTTCAAGGACCGTGAGGAGGTGCTGGCCATTGTGGTGGCACGCGGCTTCAACACCATGGGCGCGCTGACCCAGGCCGCGATCGAGCAGGCGGGCGTCGGGACGGTGGCAGGCATCGTCGCGATGGGCCGCGCTTACATCGCGTTCGCCACGGACCAGCAGCAGCTTTTCAGGCTGATGTTCGGTCAGCATCCCCAGCTCAAGAGCGACGCCCGCGTGATGATCGACGGGCTCGGCTGCTTTTCGGTCGTCATCGAGCAGGTGGAAACGTTCTGCCGGATGAACAACGTCCCCGGGGAGCCGCGCGAGATCGCGGTGCGGCTTTGGACGTTCGTGCACGGGTTGGCGTGTCTGCGGATCAACGGGGACTACGACATCGTGGTGCCGGACCTGGACACGGATCGGATGTGCGCCGACGTCACCCCTTTGTTGCTCGGCCTGCGGCCCGATTGATCGGGCTCACGGGCGACTGGGCGCATCCCACAGCGGCACACACGTTGCGTGCTTGTCGACCACGGGGCAACGTCATCGCCTTGCCATACTATCGGTTTGATATATATCGCCCAGACATAACCGCATGACTTGGGCTGCCCATGAACATCCGCACGCTGTGCCTCGGGATCCTGCATTTCGGCGACGCCACGGGCTATGAAATTCGCAAGCTCGCCTCCGAGGGTGATTTCAGCCACTTTGTGGAAGCCAGCTTCGGCGCGATTTATCCGGCTCTGACAAGGCTCACCGCTGACGGGCTGGTCGCCTGGGACCTGGCCGCGGGAGAGGGCAAACCCAACCGCAAGGTCTATCGGATCACTCCGGCCGGTCGGATCGCGCTGCGCGAGGCAATGTATGAGCCGCCCCGCGCGGACATCTTCAAGTCGGAGTTTCTGTTCCTGTGCCTGCTGTGCGACGTGGTGGGGGCGGATCATCTGCGCGAGATGATCGACCGCCGGCTCGCCCAGCACCATGCCGAGCGCGATCGGATGCTGGCGGCCGCGCAGGACTGTGACCACCCGGGCAGCCAATTTGCGATCGATTATGGCCTTGCCCTGGCGGAGGCGGCGATCACGTTTCTTGAGCGCCGGGGTGCTGAGTTGGTCGCGAGCGCGCGGCGCGCCGAAAGTGAGCGCGCCGCTGTGGTGTCGCCCAGCGACGGCGCGCATGCCGCAACGACCACCGAAACCGGTCAGGCATCAGTGACCGCTTTGCGCAACTGAACGCAGCGCGATTGCCATGCGTACATGAGCCGCCAGTGTTGCGATGACGCAGCCAGGGCGTGGCTTCAAGGGGGTCAGGCAGATGGCCGACACACCGACACATGAGGGCGAGGCGAGCGTGCTGGACGGGCAAAGTGTGCCCACGCCGCCCACAACACCGCCGGCGGCACCTCTGCCGCGGCTGAGTGGCGCGCTCACCTCCGTGCTCTGGGCGCTGTTCTTCTCAGCCATCATCGGCGGCTGGCTCGCATCAGGCGAGATCAACATCGGCGGCCAGAGGCAATCCGAAACAACCGGGGCGAACACGCCTTCGGCCGCCGATGCACCGCGCGCCAGTGCACCTCAAAATGATCTGTTCCGCGTGCGCGTGCGCACCACTTCCGCCCAGCCGCGCCCTGTGACGCTGGTGCTGCGTGGCCGCACCGAGGTCGAAGCCCGCGTCTCCGTGCGCGCGGAAACAGCCGGCCGGATCACCAAAGAGCCGCAGGCCAAGGGCAGCACTGTCAAGGCGACCGCACTCCTCTGCCAACTGGATGCCGGCACGCGCGATGCGAGCGTCCTTGAGGCACGGGCCCGGGTCGCCGAGGCCGAGGCTGCTTTTGCCGCCAGCCGTCGTCTGCGCGCGCGCGGGTTCACATCAGAGCTCAAAAGCATGAGCGACCGCAGCGCACTCGACGGCGCCAAGGCCCAATTGCTGCGTGCCGAGCGCGACCTTGCGAACACCACCATCAAGGCGCCGATGGGCGGGGTGATCGAACACCGGGCGCGTTTGGGGGACTATCTCGCGGTCGGCGGAGAGTGCGCCCGGGTCGTGCGGCTCAACCCACTGCTGATCACCGCAAGCCTTGCCGAGAGGGATTCGATGCGCGTGAGCGTTGGCACCCCCGTTTCTGCCACGCTGGTGACCGGTGAGACCGTGGAAGGCACCCTCAGCTTTGTTTCGCCGACGTCCGACCCCGCAACGCGCACCTTCAGGATCGAGGCCAAGGTGCCAAACCCCGGCAACACATTGCGCGACGGCGTCACGGCCGACGTCACGGTGCGCCTTGAGAGCGAACCGGCACACCTGCTTGCACAATCCACCCTCTCGCTGGCCGATGACGGGCGGATCGGCATCAAGGCGGTCGATGACGGTGATCGCGTCGTGTTCCTGCCGGTCTCCATCCTGGGTGATGCCCGCGACGGATTGTGGGTGAGCGGGCTGCCGGAAAAGGTGCGCGTCATCACCGTTGGCCACGAATATGTGGTCGACGGGCAGCGGGTCGAGCCGGTGCAGGTGCGCAAGACGGCACTCAGCACATTCGACACGACACGCAGCGCAACCCTGTCGCCGTGACCGTGGCTCACCGCGCCTTGCAGGCCCCCGCCGTTGGCTGCGTCAGGTGAGATCACCTGAAGAGGTGAGACCCCAGGCACCACGCGGCGGGATTGCAATCTCCATGACGGGCCCGATCGCCCGACCGCCATCGCCATCGCCATCGCCAAGGTCGGCAAGCCGATCAGACAGACCGGGATAATCGCCATGGGCGTTCTCGAGACCATCCTGCGCCGACCGCGCTCCGTGCTCACCATGATGGTCGTCATGGTGCTGGCCGGCGTGATGACCTACGTGACCATCCCGAAGGAATCCGATCCCGACATCGACGTGCCTGTCTTTTTCGTCTCGGTCCCGCTCCAGGGCATTTCGCCGGAGGACAGCGAGCGCCTGCTGGTCCGCCCTATGGAGCAGGAGCTGCGCGGTCTGGACGGGCTCAAATCCATCACCTCGGTGGCGGCACAGGGCTACGCGGGCATCGTCGCGGAGTTCAACATTGACGTCGATCACGCCGAGGCCAGTCAGGATGTGCGCGAAAAGGTGGACCGCGCGCGCTCTGAGCTGCCCGACAGCGCGGAGGAGCCGACGGTCAACGAGATCAACCTGTCCCTGTTTCCGGTCATACTGGTGGCGCTTTCCGGCGAGTTGCCGGAGCGCACGCTCTATCGCCACGCCAAACGCCTGAAGGACCAGATCGAGGCCATCCCGACGGTGCTTGAGGCCAACCTCGTGGGGCACCGCGAGGAGCAATGGGAAGTGATCGTCGACACGGGTCGGCTGGAGGCGCTCAACATCAGCCCTGCCGAGCTGTTCGACACGGTCACACGCAACAATCGCCTCGTGCCGGCGGGGGGGCTGACCGCCGCGCGCGGGCGCTTTGAGGTGAAGGTGCCAGGCCTCTTCCGCACCGTTGATGATCTGCGCAACCTGCCGCTTCGGGTCAGTGAC
>CAZGNQ010000164.1:0-8129 GCA_964527285.1 uncultured Hyphomicrobiales bacterium
GCGCGGCGCCGCCATAGGTGTCGACGATGATCTTGCGCCCGGTCAGGCCGGCGTCGCCGTCCGGCCCGCCGATCACGAAACGGCCGGTCGGGTTCACATAAAAATCGTCCTCGTCGCACATCCAGCCGTCCGGAAGCACCTCGGTCACGACACCGCGCACAAGTTCGCGCACCTCCTCGGTCGTCGCGCCTTCCACATGCTGCGTCGACACGACGATCGAGCGGGCCCGCACCGGCTTGCCATCCACATATTCAAGCGCAAGCTGGCTCTTGGAGTCCGGCCCCAGGATCTGGCTTTCGCCGTCGTGGCGCATCTTCGCCAGGCGCTGCAGGATCCGGTGGGAATAGTGGATGGGAGCGGGCATCAACACGTCGGTTTCCGTGCAGGCATGGCCGAACATGATGCCCTGGTCGCCCGCGCCTTCGTCCTCTCGCACGCCCTGATAGATGTCAGCCGATTGCTCGTGCAGATAGTTCTCGAACGCCATGTGCTTCCAGTGGAAGCCGTCCTGCTCGTATCCGATCTCACGAACGCAGCGCCGGGCCGCAGCCTCGATCTCGTCCATCGTCACGTGCTTGGCGCTGCGCACCTCACCCGCCAGCACGGTTCGATTGGTGGTTGTGAGCGTCTCGCAGGCCACCTTGGCGTGCGGATCGGCCGCCAGATAGAGGTCAACAATCGCATCGGAAATACGGTCGCAGATCTTGTCCGGGTGACCTTCGGAAACGGACTCACTTGCAAACAAATAGGTTTCGGCCACCCTCGGTCCTCCTCGATATCACGGTCTGATGCGCAGTCGTGCTTACTCGCCGTGCCGCCCTTCGGGGTCAAGCACGCCGGTTGATAAACACCGCGAAGAGCCGATGCGTGTGCTTTTTGCCGCTTGCCGGGTCCGCCGGGCATCGGTGAACGCCACGGCGCATTCCCAAGGGCAAGCGCGCGCGCCGCGCAGTGCCCGTTGATCAGAACGCCTCGCCTGTCTCCGGTTGAGCCCCGCGCGACGCGAGTGGGTGATGGGTGAACACAAGCGCCTTCAGCCGCTCCTCCATCACGTGCGTGTAAATCTGGGTGGTGGAGATATCCGCATGGCCGAGCATCTCCTGCAAAGCCCGCAAGTCCGCCCCGCGCTCCAGCAGATGGCTGGCAAAGGCATGGCGCAGGACGTGCGGCGACACCGCCTCTGCATCCAGACCGACGTCACGGGCCAGGGTTTTCAGCTCCTGACCCACATACTGTCGGGTGATGTGACCGGCCGCCGACGCTGAGGGAAAACACCACGCCGCGTGATCGACTTTCGTTGGCGCGGTGCCCGCGCCAGAGCGTCCGCGCCGCGCATCCATCGGTGTTGCAATCGTCTGCGGCACGCCAGAGCCGGCGGGAGACGCATGACCGGGATCGGCTGCCCGCCCCTGCAACAGGCATTCAGCCATGAAGTGCGCAACCATCGCCCGGCGCGCCGCTCCCCCCACTGGTACGATGCGCTCGCGCCCGCCTTTTCCGGTCACGGCGAGAATGGCACCCGCCTCGCGGATATCGCCATGGCGCAGACCGATCAGTTCGCTGACGCGCAATCCGGTGGCGTAAAGCAGTTCAAGAAGCGCATTGAGCCGCAGTGCGGCGGCAACATCCCGGTCAGGCAATGCGGTGATGGTGACGGTGCCGCATACCGAAACGTACTGCCGGCCCACTTCAGCGCAGCCGCCGGCATCATCCGCCGCGTCGATCGGCCAGACGCGCGCACAGCGGTGGCGTGCACCGTCCAGCAGGCGCTCCACCTCAGCAAGGCTCAGCGTCTTTGGCAAAGCGGCGCCGGGCTTGGGTGACGGCAGGGAAGCGCCGGTGTCGGCCGGGATGAGGCCCTCATTGTAGAGGAACCGGTAGAAGCGCCGCAGGCTGGACGCGTGGCGCATCCGTGAACGTGCGGACAGTCCGGCGTCCGCTAGCCGGCGCAGGTGGTCCTCAAGGTCGGTGGCGCTGGCCTCAAGCACGCTCAAACCGCGGGCGGCAAGATCATCCACATGGCGCTCCAGATCACGCCGGTAGGCCGCAAGTGTGTTCGGAGAAGCGCTGCGCTCAACGCTCAGCATTTCAAGGAACGCATCGAGCTGCGTCTGGCCGACGCGTCGCCGCGCATGATCGACGCCGCCACTGGCCGATACGCCCTCGTTTGCCGGGCCGTTATCGCACCGTGCCAAGGGCCCTGTTCGCGCGTCGTCTGAAAGCGTGGGGATCGATCGGTCCATCCCCTGGCGGTTTCCGATTCGCTCCCGTTTGCCAAGCGCACAGAACGGCAGGTGCGCAACACTGGCAGCACCGGTCTTCAGCGCTGCACCAGCACCCGGCTACGGTCCGGCCATGCGGGCAAAAGCGCGGCCAAAGCCACGTCGCGGGCCATGGGCGCCAACCCGGCGTCGGCAAGTGCATTGAGCACGCCGGTCAACACCTGGGGAGAGAACAGGTTGGCTGGCGGATCATCCAGAAGCGCAATGGTGGCGAGCGCCGCAGAAATGGGATCACGGCTTCGCCCGGCCATCAAAAGCATGTCGAGCGGGCTGCCGTCGGCTGCACGAATGTCCACGGCACGGCGTCCGGACTGCGCATCCAGCACCGCCTGGAAGCGCGCGGCCTGCTCCGGTGCCAGCACCCCAAGCCGCAGGACGTCATTCTGGTCGTTCGTCAACCGGGCACCGCCCGGAGCCGAAAGATCGGCCACGGGCGCCAACGCCCGCCAGTGCCAATCAAGCTCCGTCAGAAGACGGCCATCGACGGCGACGCCAGCCAAAACGCTGGTGTAGACCACGCGCGGCCAGACCGCCGCGCAGCGCTCAAGGGAACTGCGGTCGCCGGCCCGCAGGAAGGCTGCCACGCCAACGTCGAGAGACATCCTCTGGCCAGCCAGCAGCAGTTGACGCGCGGGCTCGCAAACCTGTCCCCCCCGCGCCGCGTTCGCGTTTTCAACCTCAAGCGCGGTGCGCGACAACCACAGCCACGACCGGCCATCGGCCGGCGCCAGATCCAGTATGGCCAGATCCGGCTTGCGACCACCGGTGCCGCCTCGCGCCAATTCCCGACGCACGGCCCGCGCCTCACGCGCCGTCAGTCCATTAAAGTGCAGCGCCTTGATCAGCGCCGCGGCGCGCGCCACCGGCGGGAACCTGGCATCGCGGGCCAGCGCGGCGGCAAGTGCCGGGCTTGCGCGGTAGACGAGCGCAACGAGGCCACCGAGGCTGGCAGGCGGCCGGAACTCCTCTTGGCGCTCAGCGCCCCACGGTCCCAACATCGCCACCGAGGCCAGCAGACCAGCTTCCAGCCCGACCGGCTTGAGCCCACTCAGCGCCACCGAGCGCGGCCGCAGCTCAATCCCGAACGTGCCAAGCGCCCGCCGGGGCGTGAACAGGCCACGATCATCGCCGAGGGAATTGCGCAGCGCCTCAAACCGCGGAAGGGCGCGTGAGAGGTCAGCGCGCGCCTGATCATAGAGCCGTTCGGCCACTGGCCAGCCACCGGCAAGCGCCGCGCACACGCCGGCAAAGCGCACTCCGCGCCGCAGGAGGTCGTCAATGGCCCGGGTGTCGGCCACGCCAGGCTCTGCACGCCCACCCGACAAGGCGGCCGCTGCAACGCCCGCCTCGACATCGGCAATCAGCGTCTCGCAGGCGGCCTGCGGATCACCGCTTGCCAGGCGCGCCCGCGACGCCACCAGTGCGCCGGCCAATTGCGCCGCATCGAGGCCACGCACAGGCTGTGCACGCAGCAGCGCGAAATAGTCTGTCACCGCACCGGCATCGCCCGAGCGCAGCAGGAACTCTGCCGCCGCCAGTTCAGGCCCCGCGACGCGGCCTGAGCGATTTGGCGTGCGCCCGGCCTGATCAAGAAAGCCGCGCAACAGCGCCTGGCGAATGCGCGCTGTGATGGCGGCATAACGACCAGCAGGGCGCGGCTCCGGCGAGGCGATGACGCGCTCGATGGCGCCCGAGGCCCAAACCCCGGGGGCAAAGCGCCTCGTAAACATGTTCGCGGTGGAGGGGACGCGCGTGCTGGCAGTGCGCCCCGGCGGCAGCGCTGTCGGGGCAGAACGCGCCTCACCTTCGGTGTAACGCTGGTCGCGCAGCCCGGAACGCGCGCGGCGTGGCGGCGCAGCGTTACCATCATCGCGGGAGCGGCGATCGCGCAGGCGGTCTCGCAATCGCGTGCCAATGCCGCTGTCGCCCCGATCCTCATCACGGTCCTCATCAAGCGTTGGCTCACCCAGCGCTGGCCCATCGAGCGAGGGGAGCGGAGCGCTGCGAATGGCCTGCGCCGCGGCAACGGGTGCCCAGGCGAAGAGCAGGCCGACAGCGAGCGCCACACGGGTCAGTCCCATGGGCGGCCTACTTGATGCGAACGCCAGTGAGCGGCTTGACGACTTCTTTCTGCTCAGGCTCGAAAAACGTCGCCAGGACATAGAACGATCCGTAGACAATCCCGACAAAGAAACCAATCAGGAAGAGAAACCGAAAGAGGCTGGGCATGGCTCGCCTGTCGTGCGCGACCGGTGTGGTAGAAGCGGGGCCGGATTGTGGTGCGCACGCATGTCATCGGGGCAATGACCAACGTGACGCCGGGAGGGTCGTGCTGCCGGTGTGACCGGCTTACCAGTGCGTGCCTACGTGATTAGGCGGCGCCCCGGCAAGGCCGTGGGCTGGCGAATGCGACATCGTTTGTTATCAATTCCCCTGGCGGAGCTGCGGGCCCCGGCGGAACGATGCCGCAGTCATGCCGCCAACCGGTCATGCCCGCGTCGACGACTTGCATGCTCCTATCCGTCACGCCACGGTGTCCACATGCCCGCTCCTGGTGACTGCGCGCTGGCAACAGGCGCGCAACGCCGAAGCCCGAAGACCCGCCGTGCACTGCCCACCTTGACCCATCGGAACCCATCGGAGACGGAATGCCCGCCGGCCACGCCACATCCAAAGCAGCGCCCACCGAGACGCCGCCTCCCCTTGGGCGCGGCGAGATCGCGGCCGCGCGTGAGCGGCTCGATCAACGCACGCTGGTGCTCGTCGGGCTGATGGGCGCTGGCAAATCAGCCATCGGTCGGCGTGTGGCCAACCGGCTTGGGCTCGCGTTTTTCGACGCCGACACCGAAATCGAGCGGGCGGCGGGCATGTCGATCCCCGAGATTTTTTCGCGGCATGGCGAGGCGCATTTCCGCGACGGCGAGGCCCGCGTGATCGCCCGCCTGATGCGCGACGGTCAAAAGGTGCTGGCCACCGGCGGCGGTGCTTTCATGAGCGAAACCGTGCGCGCCGATGCGGCAGCCCATGGGATCACGGTTTGGCTTAAGGCTGATCTTCCACTGCTCGTCCGGCGCGTGAAGCGGCGCGACAACAGGCCCCTTCTGATCGGCAAGGACCCTTACGACGTGCTGGGCAAGTTGATCGAAGAGCGTCATCCGTTTTACGCGCAGGCTGACATCACGGTGCAGTCACGCGACGTGGCACATGAGACGATGGTTGCCGAGGTGATCCGCGCATTGGCGGCCTGGCCAGATGATCACACGGCCGTCTTTCAAAGGGGCGACAGCGTGGGACGACACGAAGAGCCGCGGTGACGCTGCCCCTCAGCGTCTGCCGACAACGGATGACAAAACGGCTGCGTGGTCTGCCAGACTGGGCGGTATCCACGCGCGCGAAATGTATCGCAAGCGCGCTGATCCTGACACGGGCGGGCGCCGGAACGGCTGCACGCTTACAGTGTAATTGAACGAGGTGTGACCGTGGACGAGGTGCAGGTCGATCTGGGTGCGCGCAGTTACCCCATAAGGATCGGCCAAGGGGCCATGGCGGGCGTGGCGGATTTGCTGGCGGCGCGCGCGCCCGGTGCGCGGGTTGCCATCGTCAGCGACACGAACGTTGCCGCCCACCATCTCGCCGCATTGCGCAGTGCACTCGCAAGCCGTGTCGACGTCCTCGGTGACATCGCCTTGTCACCCGGCGAAGGCAGCAAGTCGTTCGCAACGCTGGAAGATGTGTGCCGGGCGTTGCTTGGCGCGAAGGTGGAGCGCGGCGATCTCATCCTTGCGCTTGGTGGCGGGGTGATCGGCGATCTCGCCGGGTTTGCGGCGTCGATCCTGCGGCGCGGTGTGCGCTTTGCGCAATTGCCGACGTCGCTGCTTGCCCAGGTGGACAGTTCCGTCGGCGGCTAGACCGGCTTCAACACGCCCGAGGGCAAAAACCTCATCGGCGCATTTCATCAGCCAGAGTTTGTGGTGATCGACACCGACGTGCTGACGACATTGCCCGATCGGGAAATGCGCGCAGGCTATGCCGAGGTGGTCAAGTACGGCCTGCTGGGCGATGCGGCATTTTTCGATTGGCTCGAAGACCACGGTCACCAAGTGCTGAGCCGGGCTCCCGACGCACTGGCCCATGCGATCGCCACCAGTTGCAGAGCCAAGGCCGCCGTGGTCGCCGCCGATGAACGCGAGGCAGGGCAACGTGCGTTGCTCAATCTGGGCCACACGTTCGGCCACGCGCTTGAAGCGGTGGCCGGTTACGATGGGACGCTGCTGCACGGCGAGGCCATCGCGATCGGCATGGTCATGGCGTTCGATTACTCCGCGAGGCTTGGGCTGGCGCCGGAGCCTGATGCCCGACGTGTGCGCGCGCACTTCGCCCGTAGCGGCCTTCCCGTGGATGTTGGGCAGGTTGCATGGCGGCGCGCGCCCGACGGCGCTGGTCTTCTGGCGCTGATGGGCCAGGACAAGAAGGTTGTGCGCGGCGCACTGACCTTGATCCTCGCGCGGGGCAGCGGACAGGCATTTGCCACCAAGGACATTGATGTGCCGGATCTGGGCGCCTTCCTCAGCGCGGCGTGCTCAGGCAGCGAACAAAATCGGCACACGGATTGACGAAGCGGAAAGGCCGACCAGTTAAGTGTCAATGGACCGGCGCGGGGACTGCAGTTTCGGGCCACAGATTGGCGGCCCACCGGCAACGTTCGTGTCGCCACAGTAATAGGGGCCACGCCCCGTTCACACAGACCACGTCATGCTCATCGAACTGCTTGTCACATTCGGCGCCGTTGTCCTGCTGATCGGGATGTCGGGCTTTTTTTCCGGCTCAGAGACGGCCATTACGGCCGTGTCGAAACCGCGCGTCCAGGCGCTTGAGCGCGATGGCGACGGCCGTGCCGCGCTGGTCAATCGGCTAACGGCACAGCCCGAGCGCCTGATCGGCTCCATCCTGATCGGTAACAACTTGGTCAACATCCTGGCCTCGGCGCTCGCCACCAGCGCATTCCTCAATGCCTTCGGCGCGGCGGGCGTCGCCTATGCGACCATCGCCATGACGGCGCTTGTTGTGATCTTCGCGGAGGTACTACCCAAGAGCTATGCCATCCTGGCGCCGGAGCGTGTGGCCCTTGCCGTCGCGCCAGCCCTGCGGGCGGTGGTCATCGTTCTCACGCCGATCAGCTTTGTTGTGCAGCGCATCGTGCGCCTGATGCTCGGGGACCGTGGGTCCTGGGCCGGTGAGCGCATGGTGAGCGCGCATGAGGAGCTGCGCGAGGCGATCGCGCTCCACCATCAGGAAGGCGGTTTCGTCAAGCGCGACCGGGACATGCTCGGCGGCCTGCTGGACCTCAACAACCTGGAAGTCGTGGACGTCATGGTCCACCGCACGAAGATCAAATCGTTCAACGCGGACGACCCGCCGTCACGCCTGATCGACGAAATCCTGAAGTCGCCATACTCGCGCGTGCCGCTGTGGCGCGGGGATCCGGACAACATCGTCGGCGTCCTGCACGTCAAGGACCTGCTGCGCGAACTGCACCGCGCCGATGCGGACCCTGACACGATTGATGTGCCGGCGCTGCTCGCCGAGCCGTGGTTCGTGCCGGACACGACAAGCCTGCAGCATCAGCTCAACGCCTTCCTGCGACGCAAGGCGCACTTTGCGCTTGTGGTGGACGAGTACGGCGAGGTGATGGGTCTGATCACGCTTGAGGATATCTTGGAGGAGATCGTCGGTCAGATCTCCGATGAGCACGACCTTCAGGACACCGGCATCCGTCCCCAGGCCGACGGTCGGGTCCATGTCGACGGCATCGTGCCCATCCGCGACCTCAACCGCCAGATGGACTGG
>CAZGNQ010000165.1:0-8089 GCA_964527285.1 uncultured Hyphomicrobiales bacterium
GCGAAACTTCGCCATTTTCAGGATCGCGCGGGGGCCACGTATTGGTTGCGGGGGCACGCAACACGCTTCTCCTGCTAATCCAAGCTAAAGACATTACTGCGCAACTAACTCGTTGATCCTATTGATCAACGAGGTTTTCTTGTTGCGTGGTCTGTCTGGGAGTTTGAATTGGCAGACGACGAGTACAACATCACGGCCCCTTTCTCGCTGCGCCTTACGTTTGAGGAACGCACGGAACTGGAAAAGGCCGCCGGCGATATGCCGCTGGGCGCGTACATCCGTTCGAAGGTTCTTGAGGACCACGCGACAAAAAAGCGCAGGCGCGGCAAATCCCCGATCAAGGATCATAAGAAGCTTGGGCAGGTCCTGTCAGCGCTCGGCAAGTCACGGATTGCCAGCAACCTCAACCAACTTGCCAAGGCCGTGCATACAGGCTCGCTTCCGGTCACACCGGAAACCGAAGAAGAGCTAAAGCAAGCCTGCCGCAACGTCCGGCGCATGCGCGTCGATCTGCTCCTGGCGCTTGGGCGCAAGCCGGAGTAAGGGCGATGATCCTGAAGGGCTCACAGAGAGGCGGCGCAAAACAGCTTTCACAGCATTTGCTCAAGACGCTCGAAAACGAGCATGTCGAAGTGCACGACATCCGGGGGTTCGTCTCAGATAACCTGCGCGGTGCCCTTCAAGAGGCCTATGCGATTTCGCAAGGCACACGCTGTAGGCAATTCCTCTTTTCCTTAAGCCTCAATCCGCCGGAAACCGAGAACGTTCCAGTTGAGGCATTTGAGAAAGCGATTGAGAAGATCGAAGCCAAGCTCGGTCTGGATGACCAGCCACGCGCTATCGTTTTCCATGAAAAGGAAGGCCGGCGGCACGCACACTGCGTGTGGTCGCGCATTGATGGCGAAGAGATGAAGGCGATAAATCTTCCGCACTTCAAGCTAAAGCTCCGGGACGTCTCGAAATCGCTTTACCTGGAGCATGGCTGGACGATGCCGAAAGGTCTTGTCGATAGCACCGAACGGGACCCAACCAATTACACCCGCGAGCAGTGGCAACAGGCCAAGCGCGCCAAAATGGACCCAAGGGCATTGAAAGCCATGTTTCAGGAATGTTGGGCGATATCGGATTCCAGGCAGGCTTTTACCCAGGCCCTTAAGGAACGTGGTTATCACCTCGCGCAGGGCGACCGAAGAGCCTTCGTTGCCGTAGATTTTCGCGGGAAAGTCTACTCGATCTCAAAGTGGGTTGGTATTCGCCCCAAAGTGGTCGCCGACAAACTAGGTGATCCGAAAGAGCTTCAGGGCGTCGAAAAGACGAAAAAAGCAATCGCAACCCACATGACCGACCAAGTCCGGGACTACATCAAGCAAACCGAGCTGGAACTCAAACAGGATGAAGCCAAGCTCGCATTCCAGCGGACCGATCTGACGCAGCGCCACCGCGATCAGCGTGAAAAGATGCGTGAGTTCCAAAGGCAGCGCCGGATTGCGGAGACCAATCAGCGTTCTGCGCGCCTTGCAAAGGGCATGCGCGGCATCTGGGAGCGTATCACCGGCAAGTACGCGAAGATCCGCCGCGAGAACGAGATCGAAGCTTACCAGGCTCATTTGCGCGACCGGGCACAAAGGCAGGGCCTCATCGATCACCAGCGCCAGGAACGACAAACCCTCCAGCAAGAGGTTCGGCGCGTTCGCGAGCGGCACCATGAGGGCATGGCTCAGCTCAATGAGGATGTCGCCTACTACCTCGAACTTGTTGAGCATGAAGCGCCCGATATGGCTACGGACCGCAAAGAAGCGACAAAGGACAAGAAAGAACGCAAAGCCGAAGAACGGCGGCGACGACGCAATCGAGGGATCGAGTTTGAGATCTAGCGATTGTGGATGGGATCGGATGCAAGGACAGAAGCCTCTGGTGCGTCAGCACAGTACGCGATAGGCTCATCTCGATTTTACGAATCAGACTTGTAATTCTTGACTGTACATACAGATTGTGCATACAATGAATAGAGACTATGAATGGGATGAGGATAAGCGGCTTCTGAATATCGAGAAGCACGGCATTGATTTTGTCGATGCGACTGAGCTGTTCGAACAGGAGCACATATACAGCTATCCCTCTCCCAGGAATGATGAAGAGCGGTGGGTCACCGTTGGCTTGCTCGGGCAGCAATACGTAGCTGTCGTCTGGACACAGCGTAGTGAGACCATCCGCGTGATATCCGCCAGGAGTGCTCGTGATGCAGAGAAAAGGCAGTACCGTGCGTTATTCGGCTGAGGAGCTGAAAGCCATGCGTGAGCGTGGCGAAGGCCGCTCTGATTGGGATCGCGTCAAGAAGATGAGCGATGAAGAGATCGAGCAAGCCGTCGCCGAAGACCCCGATGCCGGCATCCTGCCTGAGAACTGGCCGGAAGGGGTGGAGATTGGCATGCCCCAGGCCAAAGAACGCATCACGGTAAGGCTGGATGCCGATGTACTGGACTGGTTCAAGAGCCAAGGAAAAGGCTATCAGACACGCATCAACGCTGTCCTGAAGGCCTACGTGGATAGCCAGAAGCAATAACCCCCAACACCGCATCCAAGGACATCTCCTTGGTCGGCATGCAAGGGTCGAAAACCTTGCTCGTAGTCCAGCGGCGAAACGCTGGGCAGGGTTCCAAGGGGCAGGCACGCCCTTTGGTCGATGGGGGTCCAGGGGGAGAGCGAAGTCTCCAGCCGGTCTCAATGAAATTGTCATGGGGTTTTCAGGGGCAGCAGGAACGCTCCCTTGAATGGTGATGCAACGGCCACACGTTGCGGATGGCGCGGGATCAGGCTCGATGCCTGCGGCGCGCCATAGGCCGGGGGTATGCAACAGGGGCGCGCAGCGGGCCCCTTTGCCAAGATTGGTGTTGTAGTACAACACACATCTTGCAGTGCGGTCTTAATGGAGTGGCGGAGCCCCAAAATTGCACTGGTGGCGCTGGACGCGAAACTGGTTCAAGCGCCTAAATCTTAACGCTCTAACCTTACCGCTTGCACCTCTCCTTACCGCTGCACCGGTTTTGCCAGTCAAGGGCTGCTAACTTGCCACATGCTCCCGCCGGCCCACAATGACGTCAGGCTCGATCGCGCCGCCTCTCCGAATACGGGACGGTTTGCCGATAAGGCAAATCGGGTGGGGTAAGGGCCGTTAGGGTTTCCGTAGCGAAGCGAAGGTTGGAAGCCTGACGGGGGACTTAGGCAGCCAAGCTCGTGATCAGCGTGCCATTCGTCTCTAGCGCTGCCTCGTCGGTTAGACCGGTGACGTTCATGAGCGTGGCAACGAGAACGAAATTGTCAGCTCCGCCATCCTGATCGACAGTCACGTAGCTGTGCGTGCCATTATCCGTGATGCTGACAAAGTCGGTGATCACGTCACTCAGCGGATCGTAGAAGCCGTCGAGAACGTCAGCGATATTAATTTTGTCGCCGTCCGCTGTGCTGAAATCATAAACCGTATCGGCGAGGTCGGTTACGGCACCGGCATGGAATGCAAACGTGTCACCACCTGAATTGCCATAAAGGTAATCCATGCCTGCGCCCCCATAGAGCGCATCGTCACCATCACCGCCGTACAGGTAATCGTTCCCTGCATCGCCCATGAGGGTGTCGTTTCCCGAATAGCCGTAAATGTAATCGTTTCCAGCCAGTCCTGAGAACGTATCAGCATTCGCTGTACCATAGAGACTGTCGCCAGAAGCCGATCCTTCGATATTGAGGCCGCCGGTCAAATCCCAGCTCGTGCCGTTGGAGAAGGTAATCTGCTCGACATAATCACCGATCAGGCTCTCTCCGAGCGCTGTCTTGGACGCGTATACAGTAATCAGATCCGAGGAACTATCCTTGAGCTGCAGCTTCAGCTTACCGTAACTGTCGGTCCACAAGCGGACATTCTCGGGCAAGATGCCGTCGAAATGGATCGTATCTGATCCTTCGTTTGTGTACTCCGTCACGTTGTCGCTGCCGAAGCCGGCTTCGAAGCTATAGAGATCGTCACCGGTTCCACCGTAAAGGTAGTCGTTGCTGGCTCCGCCCTTCAGCGTGTCATTGCCAGTGTAGCCGTAGAGATAGTCATAACCTTCATAGCCGCTGATCGTGTCGTTTTCAGCGGTGCCATAGAGACTGTCGCCAGAAGCCGATCCTTCGATATTGAGGCCGCCGGTCAAATCCCAGCTCGTGCCGTTGGAGAAGGTAATCTGCTCGACATAATCACCGATCAGGCTCTCTCCGAGCGCTGTCTTGGACGCGTATACAGTAATCAGATCCGAGGAACTATCCTTGAGCTGCAGCTTCAGCTTACCGTAACTGTCGGTCCACAGGCGGACATTCTCGGGCAAGATGCCGTCGAAATGGATCGCATCTGATCCTTCGTTTGTGTACTCCGTTACGTTGTCGCTGCCGAAGCCAGCTTCGAAGCTATAGAGATCGTCACCGGTTCCGCCGTATAGATAGTCGTTTCCATCGCCACCGATCAGGGTGTCCGTTCCGCTATAGCCATAAATGTAATCGTTTCCGCCAAGTCCGTGGATGATATCATCAGAAGGGCCACCCTGATCGCCCTGCAGCGTTTCTCCGGAAGCGGTTCCGAAGATTTCACTGGAGCCGCCGGGCGGGGTTTCGATGGCAACGGTCGTTCCGTCATGCAGTTCGAGCGTTTCGATTTCATTTGCGCTCGAAAGCCGGTGATCATGGAGAATAATGCTGCCCGTCACAGCGCCGGTCAGGCTAATGACGACATCATAGTTGCCGCTGTTCGACATGGTGATATCGCCAGCCAAAACGCCTTCGGGAAGGATCAACTTGTCAGCACTGCCGCCGGTATCCCAGATTTCGTCTATACCCGAGCTGTAATAGTACGTGTCATCTCCGGATCCGCCATGAAGATCGTCATCGCCCTCATGGCCATAAAGAATGTCATTGCCATTCTGACCGTAGAGCGTATCTGCCCCTTCAAAGCCGTACATCGTGTCATTCTGGGTGCCGCTCT
The DNA here is from genome assembly GCA_964527285.1 of uncultured Hyphomicrobiales bacterium. GTDB lineage: Bacteria > Pseudomonadota > Alphaproteobacteria > Rhizobiales > CAZGNQ01 > CAZGNQ01. Next base: position 5,009 of record CAZGNQ010000165.1, read on the forward strand.
GGTCTCCGTAGAGCGACTCTCCTGCAGCCGTTCCGTAAATCTCGTTTACCGGATTGGAACCTGTCAGGCTGATTGCCGTACCGTCGGAAAGCTCCAGTGCCTCAATCGCATAATTGCCTGAAGCGTGCCGGTGATCATTGATGAAGATCCGCCCCGACAATCCTGAAGCGGATATATCGATCAGCAGCTCGTCGTTGCCGGCATTGTAAACGCTGACATCTCCGGCGCTCACACCAACCGGCAGGATGATCTTGTCCGTACCGGCCGTGTCCGTGATGCTGTCGGTCCCTGCTTCATAATAATAAACGTCATCGCCGGCCCCACCCTCAAGGGTATCTGTGCCGTCGCCGCCATGCAGGATATCGCTTCCGTCCTCACCGCGAAGCACGTCATCACCAGCGCCGCCGTAGAGGGTATCGTTGCCGTCGCCACCATAGACCGTGTCGTTGCCGTCGCCGCCATACAGCGTATCGTTATCGGCATCGCCGTACAGCCAGTCGTTCCCATCGCCTCCGTCGATCAGATCATCCCCGGCATCGCCAACGAGATTATCGTTGCCGCCGTAACCATAGATCGTGTCTGCATTACTGGCATCTCCGCCGCCCGTGCCGATGATATCGTCAGCGCTTTCCGTTCCATGCGCTTCGATTTCCATCTGTGACAAGTCCCAGACGGTCCCATCGGAGAATTCAACCTGCTCGATATTCAGCGTGGTTGGCGTATCCCACGGTCGGTAGAACTGTTGCTGGACGGTGATCGAATTGCCGTTCCCATCAGACAAGGTCAGGTCTTTATAAGCATTAGAGGTAACAAGATTTGTGCGGGCAACCGTGATGTCGCCGGGGCTCCATGCGTCTCCGAACTTGATCGTGTCAGTTCCGGCATTGTCGTAGATACGATCAACGCCCTCAGAGAATATGTAGATGTCATCACCCGCCAGCCCCTGAAGCTGGTCATTCCCGCCCATTCCGTTCAGAATATCGTTCTGGGAGCCCCCATAGGTAAGACCAATAATCGAGTCGTCTGCCTCCGTCCCGCGCGTCTCGTAGCTTAGCGTTACGAGATCTAGGACGGTTTGATCTTCTTCAAATTTGAGCTGTTCAATGAAATGTCCGGGAGTCGTAGCTTTGAACTGTGTATGCAGTTCAACCTGACCAAGCCCTGAGATCAAAATCTGCAGGTTCTCGAAATAACCCTGATAGTTGATCATCCGTGTGAAGTTCACATCATCGAGAGTGTAACCAACGGGAATGACGATCAGGTCATTTTCTAGTGCGTTTCCGTTGTCGGTAATGAGATCGTATCCAGGGCTCACGATGTAAGTATCATTGCCTGCCCCGCCATTCAGCGTATCGTTGCCGACACCTCCGTCCAGAAGATCGTTTCCTTCGCGGGACTCTACATAGTCGGCCCCTTCTCCGCCATAAATGACATCGTCTCCGGCCCCCGTATTGATGGTGTCATCACCTGCCAGGCCATAAACAACATCATCCGGATTAGTAGCGGATAAAGCGCCACCCAGCGTATCGTCGCCATCCGTCAGGTAGGTATCGACGTGCAGGCTGGTGAGATCAAACGTGGAGCTATCAGCAAAAACGAGCGTTTCGACTTTGTACGTAGAGCCGGATGCAAACTGTTGCTCAATCTGGATAGAACCACTGCCGTCGATGACAATGAAGAGATCGTTGAAAGTGGTGCCTGCGCCGGATGGCAAACGTGTAAATGTGAGGTCAGACAGACTGATGCCTGACGGAAGCGTGATTTGATCCACTCCGCCAAGTTCGGAAATAAAATCAGCGCCATCTCCGTAAACGTACGTATCGTTGCCGTCACCTCCGTATAGGAGATTTCCACCAGCACCGCCGCGAAGGGTATCGTTCCCGGAAACGCCGTAGGTATCACCGTAAAGCGTATCGTCTCCGGCTCCGCCACTCAGATCGTCGTCGCCCGCGTCACCCCAAAGCCGGTCGTTATCCTCATCTCCGGACAGAACGTCATCGCCGTTGCCACCGTGAAGATCATCGTTTCCTCTTAGCCCTGTTATGTTGTCGGCACCGTCATGTCCCCAGATCTGATCATCGTCGTGAGTTCCATTCAAAGTATCGTCTGCACTTGTCCCGGAGAGTTGTGTGGGGGACCCCGATGATTGAATCAGGTCAACAATGTCCTGCCAGTTGAGCGCGGGATCTGATGTATTGACCGCGCTATCAAGCCACTGGCTTTCTTCCGTTGTTAAATTTCCAAGCCCCTTAACGACATCAAGAAACTCTCCAATCGCACGCCAGTAAGTCTCGTTGTCTGCACCAGGTGCAGGTGCGTTCCCAGCTAGGCCAGTTACTGCGGTCTGATCCAGCCCAAGGCTCCCCTCGATTTCGCCGCTATAGGGATTGTAAAAAGCACTGTCCGCAAATAAGTCACCTGCCCCTGTCTGGATGATGACCTGAGCTTTTAAATTACTGAAGACAATATCCCAGGACTCCATAATCTTGGCCGTGCGGGCGCCCCTGATCGGCCCCATGAACTCTAGCGTTTCACCGAATAATGTCTCAAGAAATCCGAGCTTCTGGGCGTTGACTTCTAGCCCGCGGCTTGCCGGGTCCACCCCGTCAACACCAGCCCAGCGATATAGAACCTCTCTGAAATCTGCATTGACAAAATCATCGTTGGCGAAGCTTGCCAAGGACCAGCCTGCGGCAAAGTCATCCACCATTTCCAACAGTGTTTCATCCTGGCTCATGGGGATGTGAAGATCAGCTAGTTTGCCATACCCTCTTAATGTAGGCAGGAACAGTGTGCGAAGATCGAGTGTGTAATTCCCAACGTGGACCGAATTCGTATCATCCTGCACAAACCACACGTCTACGATCGCAGTTGTACTTCCATCCGTATAGGTCAAAGTACTAGTGTGGCTGATCGTATTTCCCGCGATGACATTCGTTGACGGTGTAACGCCAGCAAGGTCTATGCTCTTGATATTGTAGAATGCTAGACTCTTCAGTTCTTCTGCCTGGCTTACAGCATCCCCGTTAGGCTCCGGACTCATAACCAGTATCCGATGATGGCAGCGATGTGGATGGCTGC
>CAZGNQ010000166.1:0-8027 GCA_964527285.1 uncultured Hyphomicrobiales bacterium
AGCGTGCGTGTCGCAGTACGCGTAGAGCGCGTGCCGTCCGGCAACGCAGGCGCGGGCCTTCAGCGAGCCCTTGGGGTAGTAGATGCCGGCGTGGACAACCTCGGAATTGCGCGCGCTGGTGCCCTCCCCAAAGCGCGGGCCGCGCTCCAGGATGAACGTCTCAAGCCCTGCCAGCGCGAGGCGGCGGGCGATGGCCAAGCCGACGACGCCCGCGCCGATGACCGCAGCGTCTGCTGTGTAGGTGTCCATGGCGGCCCTGTTGTGCCCTCGCGCCGTTTCAGCAAGGCCGGCGTGCAGAAACCGCGCCAATGCGCACCCTATCTGACCGGCCGCCTCCCAACCGTGGCGCGAGCGGTCGGGGCGACGGGCCGTCCCGCGACCGGTTGCGGCGCCAGCGGTTGGCGCGTGTGCTGGCCCTCACCAGTTGCCGGTGTTCTCCATGGACGCCCAGGGCTCCTGCTTCGGCAGGGCACTGCCCTTCTGCAAAAGCTCAACCGAGATGCCGTCCGGCGAACGCACGAACGCCATGTACCCGTCCCGGGGCGGGCGGTTGATCGTCACGCCACCGTCCATCAGTTTTTGGCAAGTGGCGTAGATGTCGTTGACCACGTAGGCCAAATGGCCGAAGTTGCGTCCGCCGTCATACTCTTCGACTTTGCCGTCGGCGTCAGGGTGGTTGTAGGTCAACTCCACCATCGGCGCCTTGTCTTCGCGCGCCCGCTCCTCGTCTTCAGGCGCGGCCAGGAAAATGAGCGTTGCGTTCGCGCCGGGCAGATCCTTTCGGCTGATCTCCTTGAGACCCAGCAAATTGCAGTAGAAGTTCAGGGACGCGTCGATGTCGTGGACGCGAACCATCGTGTGCAGGTAGCGCATGGCGTTCTCCAAATTGATGTGTCGTAACCCCGGCGCGACGAGGAGCCCGGCGCGCACTCCCGTTCAGCTAACGTTGAGCCATCCGTTCAGTTCATGCGGTCAGCGCTCGCGCGCGCAGGTGGAGGCCCGGTTGGAAGCGAACGTGTCATCCTTTCGACCTTGGTCGCGACCGCTCAGTGTACCGACGCCCTGACGATGCGGGATCGAGCGGTGGTTGTTTGATGCTGCGATCGCGCCCATTGTGCCGGTCTCGACGCCCGCTGATGCCAGACGACCTCGACCCACGGCCCATACGAGCCGAACACCATGGAGCGCCAGATGTCGACCGAAAGCCCGCACGGTTCCGCCAACGATGCCACCTACACGACGCAGGGGCGCGGCCGCCTTTATGACAGCATCCTGCAGACCGTCGGCAACACGCCGTCGGTTCGGATCAACCGTCTCGCGCCGGCCCATGTGCGTCTTTACGTGAAGGCTGAGTTCTTCAATCCGGCAGCGTCGGTCAAGGACCGGTTGGCGCTCAACATCATCGAAGCCGCTGAGCGGTCCGGCGCGCTGGCGCCCGGGCAGACCGTTGTCGAAGCGACCAGCGGCAACACCGGCATCGGCCTGGCCATGGCGTGCGCGGCCAAAGGCTATCCACTCGTCGTCACCATGGCGGAGAGTTTCTCCATCGAGCGGCGCAAGTTGATGCGCTTTCTGGGCGCCAGGGTCGTGCTGACACCGAAGGCGGAAAAAGGCTTCGGGATGTATCGCAAGGCGGTCGAGCTTGCCGAAGCGAACGGCTGGTTTCTGGCGAGCCAGTTTGAGACCGCCGCAAACGCCGCCATCCACGAGCGCACCACAGCGCGCGAGATCCTGTCGGACTTTGCCGGCGACCGGCTGGACTACTGGGTTACGGGCTATGGCACGGGCGGCACCGTCACGGGCGTCGGCCGGGTGCTGCGCCGCGAGCGGCCAGACACGAAGATTGTGCTGAGCGAGCCTGCCAATGCGCAACTGCTGGCAAGCGGCACGCCACAGGGGCGTAATGCCAACCACCAGCCAAGCCACAGCCACCCTGCTTTCGAGCCGCATCCCATCCAGGGCTGGACACCGGATTTCATTCCCCACGTGCTGCAGGAGGCGGTTGACCACAACCTCTATGACGAACTGGTCCCCGTGGCCGGCGCCGACGGCATTGCCTGGTCGCGTAGGCTCGCCCGTGAGGAAGGAATCTTTACCGGCATTTCCGGCGGCTCAACCTTCGCGATTGCGATGGACATTGCGCAAAAGGCGGCGGAGGGCAGCGTGATATTGTGCATGCTGCCGGACACGGGCGAGCGGTACCTCTCCTCACCCCTGTTTGAAGGCATCGGCGAGGAGATGAACGCGGAAGAACTCGAGCTGTCACACTCGACGCCCGGCTACCAAGTTGGCTGACCGCCGTAAGGCACTCACGCCGGCGCACTGCGCCGATGCCACGCCGCGCACGTCCCTCCCCGGGATTGGGCCAGCGGTGCCGTGGCGTTACGACGCAAACGGACGCCCGGAAGACGCTGAAAAGCGAGCGTGTGCGGCCAAATCCAGTTCGTGTGTGAGCCTGGGAAAAGCTCGCATGCGGAGATCTGGCCATGGCCGCGACACCTGGAGGCGTGGGAGGCATGATGCCGCCGGAGCCCGTCTGGAAAGCTCCGGCCACCATGGCACAGGCGGACCCTGGTGCACGTTCAATGGGGGCGGGCGCGGCGCGGGTGCTCGACGAGTTGCGCCCCTTACTGGAGCGTGTGCGCCGCCCGCTCGGCGATGCCAACGGCCTGCCCAACCCGCTTTATGCCGACGCCACGGCGTTCGCCGCGGAGAGTGCGCGGCTCCTGCACGGCGGCTGGGCGTGCGTCGGTATCGGGGCTGACGTGCCCAATCCGGGCGATGTCGCGCCGATTGATTTCCTCGGCGTGCCCCTCCTTCTGGTGCGCGACCGGGCGGGCGACCTGCGGTTGTTCCAGAACGTCTGCCGCCACCGCGGCATGATCCTGGTGAGCGAAAAGCGCAACCTGCCGGGCGTGATCCGATGCCCTTATCATTCCTGGTGCTACAATCTCGACGGCGGACTGCGGGCCACGCCGCACGTCGGCGGGCCTGGCATCAACACGAGCGATGCGATCGACCCCGCGACGACAGGGCTCGTGCCGGTGCGCATGGGCGTTTTTCTGGATGCCGTCTTCGCCGACATTTCCGGCACCGCGCCAGACTTTGACGATTTTATTGCGCCGCTGCGCGCCCGCTGGGCAGACTTCGCGGATCGTGAGCTGTTCCATGGTGGCGATGCCTCGCGCTTCACGCTGGATGTGGCGTGCAACTGGAAGCTGGCAGTGGAGAACTACTGCGAAAGTTATCACCTGCCGTGGGTGCACCCTGGCCTCAATGCCTACTCGCGCCTTGAGGATCACTACAACATCGAGCAGGCGGGCCACTTCTCAGGGCAGGGCACGCTCGTCTACGCACCATCGACGCATCTGGGAGAGGCGCCGTTCCCCAACTTTGACGGCCTGCCGGAGAAATGGTCGACCGCCGCAGAGTATATCGCGCTCTATCCCAATGTGCTGTTCGGCGTGCACCGCGACCACACGTTCACCATCCGCCTGACGCCTCATAACCACGGCCGCACGCTTGAGCAGATCGACATCTATTACACGACGCCCGAAGCCGCGCAGGCGGACGACACCTCAGCGCTGCGCAGCAAAAATGCCGAGCTTTGGAAAGGGATTTTTGAAGAGGATATCTTTGTCGTTGAGGGCATGCAGCGCGGTCGCGGCGCGACCGGGTTCGACGGCGGCGTGTTCTCGCCTGCCATGGACGGCCCGACCCACTGCTTCCATGCCTGGGTCGCGGGCCGGTTGCTGGCCGCATGATGGAGAGCGCGGTGGGGGGCGCAATGGGGAGCGTCGCATCTGATCCTGGAAGCACCTCGGCGAACGCGGCCATCATCAAGCTGCATGCCGAATTGGAGCGCACCACCGGCATGGCCGGGGAAGGGGCGACGGCAGAGACGTCAGGCCTGACGGGGACGGCTGCGCTACGCCAGTCTCTCCTTGAGCGCCTGTCCGCAAACTATGCCGCTGCGGCGGGGACGATCACAGACCCGGGCCATCGCCGGTTCCTGCTCACGCAAGCCTGGATTCTGGCGCTGGAAGCCGGAGATCAGGACCAAAGCGCAGCGTGTGAACGCGGTCTCGACGACCACAAGCCGGCCCAGTTGCCAGCCCAGCAGCCGAGGCAGTGACCAGCCCAGGCGCCGGGGCCGCCGCCGCGATGCGTTACAAACCTGCCGCACCACGCAAAACCGGTTGACAGGACGGCAATCATCGCCCGCCTAAGGCGCTCCTTGGTCGATGAGGAGGTTCGCCCGTGGTTCGCCCCAATCTGTCTCCCGGCTTAACCGGCCGCCGCGATCAGATCGCCACGTTCATTGAAAGCCCAACTGTTGTCGCTGCGATCACCGCCCTGATCGTGCTCAATGCCATCACGCTCGGGCTGGAAACTGAAGCGAGCGTGCGCGAACGCTTCGGCACGCTGTTGCTCGTGCTCGATCTTGTGATCCTGCTGGTCTTCACGGTTGAAGTGGGGCTCAAGCTCTACGCCTACCGGCTCGGCTTCTTCAAAAGCGGCTGGAACGTCTTCGATTTTGTGATCGTCGCCATCGCCTGGCTACCGTCCCAGGGCAGCCTGTCGATCCTGCGGGCGCTGCGGATCCTGCGGGCCATGCGTCTGATGTCCGTCGTGCCACAAATGCGCCGCGTGATCAGTGCCATCGGCCATTCGATCCCAGGCATGATCTCCGTGATCGGCGTGTTGTGCCTGGTGTTCTATATCTCGTCCGTGCTCACGACCAAGCTGTTCGGAACGCATCCCGATCCACGCATGCAGGAGTGGTTTGGCACCATTGGCGCCTCGGCCTACACGCTCTTTCAGATCATGACGCTGGAGAGCTGGTCGATGGGCATCGTGCGCCCGACAATGGAGCTGTTCCCGTACGCCTGGGTCTTTTTCGTACCGTTCATCATCATCACGAGCTTTGCCGTTTTGAACCTGTTCATCGGCATCATCGTGGACGCGATGCAGTCCGCCCACGCGCGTGAGGATGAGGAAGCGGCAGCAGCACTTGCTGCGCAGCAATCGACGACCGGTGCGCCCGCCGAAGCGACGGGCGATGCGGCTTCCAGCGGGAGCTTGGACGGGGCCGCGGGCAGGCCGTTGGGCGATCACGCCCGCCAGACCGCAGCCGACGCTGGCATCGACGGCCGGCGCGACGCGCGCGATGGGCAAACGGCGCAGCCAGATATGCCCACACCAACGCTCGCGGCGACTGACGTTTCAAGGCTTCTGGATCGGTTTGATGCCATGCAGGCTGAGCTCGCCGCCCTGCGCCAGGCGCTAGAAGCCGAACGCGCCAAGCCACACTCCGCCCAGACCTAAACAGCGAAGCCTTGAACCGCGTGCCTTTAACCCGGGCTAGCCCAGAAACAAGGCGACGCCGGCTACCCCAATCAGCTTGGACCCACCGGCGTCGCGTCTCTGTTTCAGGCATTCACACCGATAGGTCGGCGGGCGCGATCAGTTCGTGCGGAACGGATTGAAGCCGCTCTCACGGGCAAAGGGGTTCTTGCCGGACAAACCGAGCGCGTTGGCCATGCGCTGGCGCGGAGTGGCGTTGAACTTGCGCCAAGTCGCGGTCACGCGCGCCCCAACGCTGACGCGGTTGTAGAGCTCCACGACGTGATCGTTGTGCATGCGGATGCAGCCCTTCGAGACGTTGTCCCCGATGGTCCAGGGCGCATCGGTGCCGTGGATGCGATACAGCGTCGAGCCGAGGTAGAGTGCGCGCACGCCCATGGGGTTACGCGGGTGGCCGCCCGGCACGAAGGCCGGCAGGCGCGGGTTCTCACGGCGCATGCGCGGCGTCGGCGTCCAGCTCGGGTTCACCTTCTTGTGTGAGATGCGCAGAACGCCTTCCCACCGGCTTTGCGGGCGCGGCACCGCGATCGGGTAGCTGATCGCCTTGCCGCGCTGCGTCACGTGATAAAGCCTGCGATCACCGAAGCTGACGATGATGTTTCCGGGGCTGTACGTTTTGGGAAAGTCCACGATCTGCTTGTCGTAGACCGAGTTTGCGCCACCGCCCCAGAAGGACTGGGCCTGGGCGGGCAATGCGCCGACGCAGGCGCTGAGCGCGAAAAGAACTGCCGCGCAAGCCGCGCGCAACTTTGATCCAAGGATGAAAGGCATAGGGGTCTGACCTCCAGTGCCGGCACGCTGTTGCGTCCGGGCTTGGTTCGGAACGTGATGGTTTAACGGGGTTCTCAACAAGTTTGTTCCGGCAACACAGCTGCGTCCGAGCCCTGTCTGTGGGCCGACGGGCACACCTGAACTGCGCAATCCCCTATCAGTTCCGAAGGCAGGAGGTTCTGGCGTGCATGGCCCAGTGGCTGGCACGGGCGCCGAAGCCAAGCGTCCGGCACGGCGGTGCGCGCATCGGCCGGATGGTGCGGCACAGTCTGAAGCAGGCGACGCCCACGAACGTCGACCAATGGGCACCGAGCGGTTGCTCGTCCACGGTGGCCAGCCAAGGCTCATTCTTGGAGCGGCGCACGCCCGTAACGGAGACGCCCGTGGCTGAATGCTTGTTGCAGCGGGGCTTGGGCTCGACGACCGGATGGACCAGCCGGCACGGCCGCTCTGTGACCGCCGGCGCATGCGTTGCATCAACGGGCGGTTGATCGGCGCGCGCTGTTTCGCGCAAGACGATCAGCGGCACGCCTGCCGCGGCGGCTGCTTGCGATGCGTTGTCGCGCGCAGCAAAATGCGCGCTCCAGCCAGGCTGGAGCGTCATCAGCAGTACAACCATGCTTACGATCGCTTTGGCGATCATCTGCATTTCGGCACCCGTGTTCCTCATCGCGACCATTGTGCGTTTCGGCGCGATCTCCACTTGGCAGCACAATAGTTGCTTCGGATTGAACCCGACAGCCGCGCTGACGGGTTCGTGAGTGCGGTCCGCTGATGTTATGCATCTCAGATGAGGTGTGTGGCCTAGAGGTAACGCCTTGTGCCTGACACGGCGGTTGCTCGGCCCAGACGCTCAGGCCGCACGCCGGAGCACTGCGAACCGCCGCAGCCGGTAGCGGCAGCCGTGCCGCCGTTCCCGCTCCATTGAGTGCACAGCGCATAGGCTTCCGCCACGCATCGCCCCCAGCGCCCGGCCCCCAGCAGCACTGAACCAGTAGCGCGCCGGGTCATGCGCCCCCCACGGCATGTGCCGCCTTGCCCACATCTGCCAGGTCGCGCAGGCCGACGCGATGGCGCACGGGGGAATCCCACGCTAATGGGCGCCTATGAGTGACCAGACACACCCGCCCCACGACCCGTCCGCCCCCTCCCCCTCGGGCACGCCGCCCGGCGGCATTGAGCGCGTTGATCTGCGCGACGCGTTGGAAGAGCGCTATCTCGCCTATGCGCTCTCGACGATCATGCACCGCGCCTTGCCGGACGTCCGCGATGGCCTGAAGCCGGTCCACCGCCGTCTGCTCTACGCCATGCGCGAGCTGAAACTTGACCCGGAGGGCGGCTACAAGAAATGCGCGAAGATCGTCGGCGAGGTGATGGGTCAATACCATCCCCACGGCGATCAGGCGATTTACGACGCGCTTGTGCGCCTCGCCCAGACCTTCGCGGTGCGCTACCCGCTGGTCGACGGGCAGGGCAATTTCGGCAACATCGACGGCGATAACCCCGCCGCCATGCGCTACACCGAAGCGCGCATGACGGAGATTGCCTCAGCGTTGCTTGAGGCAATCGACGAGGACACGGTCGATTTCCGTCCCACCTATGACGGCTCAGACACCGAGCCGGTCGTCCTGCCAGCGAATTTCCCGAACCTGCTGGCCAACGGCGCAAGCGGCATTGCGGTGGGGATGGCGACGTCCATCCCACCGCACAACGTCGGGGAGCTTTGCGCAGGCCTCCTCCACCTGATTGATCACAACGACGCCACGGTTGCCGACCTCGTTGCGCGTATTCCCGGGCCTGACTTCCCCACGGGCGGTGTGCTCGTTGAGCCCCGCGACGCGATCCTGGAGGCCTATCCCGACCATAATGGGGCGCTGAGCCAGAAGGGC
>CAZGNQ010000167.1:0-8007 GCA_964527285.1 uncultured Hyphomicrobiales bacterium
GTGCTGGCCGACGAGCCCATCGCCTCGCTTGCTCCGCTCAACGCCAAGATCGTCATGGCTGCCCTGCGCCAGATCCACGACGAAGATGGCCTGACGATCGTCTGCAACCTGCACACGCTGGATACCGCCCGCCAGTATTGCGACCGCGTCATCGGCATGCGGGCCGGCGAGGTCGTGTTTGATGGGACGGGGACAGAACTCACCCATGCCGCAGCGCGTGAAATTTACGGCGCCGGCGACGAGTTCGACGAGGCTGCCACGTCGACGAGCCTCAAATCAGAGACGACGGACACGCCCCCGGGCACCGGGGCGGGTATGACCGACGGACGGGTCGCTGCGGCGGCGGTCTGACGGCCATGGGCCCGCGCGTCGGGTCCTTTCAGGTGCTGGATGAGCGTTAGCACTCAGTTTGCACGTGGGAAGTGGGACATGAATCTGATCAAAGCGATCCTGGCATCGGCTGTGGCCGGCCTTGTCGCCGTATCTGGTGCGGCGGCTGCCGAGACCAACAACGGCAAAGACGTCTTCGGCATCGAAGAGTTTCGCATCGGCCTTTTGGGCGGTGAAAACGAGCAAGACCGCCTGCGCAACACGACCTGCCTGAAAGAGCGCATGGAAGCTGTGCTCGGCGTTCCGGTGAAGTTGTTCCCGGCGTCGGACTACGCCGGCGTGATCGAGGGCCTGCTGTCTGGCTCGCTTGACTACGCTTACCTGGGCTCCTCTGGCTACGCAGCGGTCCACCTGCAGGACCCCGAAGCGGTTTCCCCGATCCTGACGCGCCGCCAGACGGACGGTGCCACGGGCTACTATTCGGTTCTCGTGACGCGCGCTGACAGCGGCATCGAGAGCCTTGAGGACATGAAGGGCAAGCGCCTGGGCTACGCCGACCCGAACTCCACGTCCGGCTTCCTGATCCCGTCGGTCGAGTTTGAGCAGGCTGGCATCAACGTCGACGAGTACTTCGCATCGGCTTCGTTCTCCGGCGGCCATGAGCAGAACGTGCTGGCGGTGCTGAACGGTGACGTCGACGGTGGCGTGACCTGGACGTCGGCCGTTGGTGAGTACGAGGAAGGGTACACGTCGGGCAACCTGCGCAAGATGGTCGACAAGGGCCTGCTCGACATGAACGACATCAAGATCATCTGGAAGTCCAACCAGATCACGAACGGTCCGGTCGTTCTGCGCAACGAGCTGCCTGAGCAGGTGCGCCTTGCGGTCAAGGGCTCACTGCTGACGATGCCTTATGAAGCGCCGAAGTGCTTCCAGTCCGCATTCGGCGGCGAGTACACGGGCTTCGTCGAGGTCGGCCACGAGTTCTACAGCGTCGTGCTGGAGGCCCGCCGCCGCAAGATCGAAGCCAAGAAGAAGAACTGATTGGGCTGATCCACGTCCAACGGCCCGGCCGCTGACGGAGCGGCCGGGCAATTCCTCGGCAGACCGCCACCGGTCCAATGCCGCACTGCGCAATCCATATTGCATCTCGCCGCATTTCCAGCGTGAAGCTGATGCCCCGGCGCCCCGATGAGACGGTGGGCGCGAACAACGGAGGGATCCATGCAGATCACGACACGCATTTGCGCAGCCGGCCTGGCGGCGGTGTCCGCCGCAGCGCTCTGGCTGACAGCGGGCGTCACGGCGCGCGCCGCAGATCAGACGATCACCGAATTCCGCGTCGGCATTCTGGGCGGTGAGAACGAGGCCGACAGGTTACGCGACCGCGCCTGCCTGCGCGAGCGGCTGGAAAACGCACTGGGCGTCCCGGTCAAGATGTTTCCCTCTGCCGACTACGCCGGCACGCTTGAGGGGCTCAAGAGCGGCACGCTCGACTACGCGGGCCTCGGCGCATCGGGTTACGCTGCCATCTGGTTGGAGGACCCCGACGCGGTTGAGCCGATCCTGACCGGCCAACAGACAGATGGTGCAACAGGTTACTACTCGGTCCTCGTGGCGCGCGCAGACAGCGGCATCCGTACGATCGAAGACATGAAGGGCAAGCGCCTGGGCTTTGCCGATCCGAATTCAACGTCCGGCTTTCTGGTGCCCTCCGTGGCGTTTGAGAACATGGGCATCGACGTCGACAGCTATTTCGCCTCGGCCACCTTCTCCGGCGGCCACGAGCAGAATGTGCTGGCCGTACTGAACGGCGATGTCGATGGCGGCGTGACCTGGACGTCCGGCGTCGGCGACTGGGACGACGGATACTCCAACGGCAACCTGCACAAGATGGTGCGCAAGGGTCTGTTGGACATGGGGGACATCGTCGAAGTGTGGCGCTCTCCCCTGATCCCAAATGGACCGGTTGTGCTGCGCACGACGCTGCCGGACAGCGTGAAGCAAACGGTGAAAGACGCGCTTCTGTCGCTGCCGCAGGACGATCCGGGCTGCATGGAGCGGGCGATGGCCGGCGAAATGAAGGGGCTGATCGAGGTCGATCACAGCTTCTACGAAACGATCGTTGAGGCGCGCCGGCGTAAGATCGAGAAAAAGAACTGAGGCATTGCAGGGCCTCGGCTTGGGCGCGCGGCGGCAACGTCGCGGCCCGGCCAAGAACCCGCGCGTGCTTCCACGCAGCGTCCGGGCCGCCGGGCAACCGAAACGGGAGTTGAAGCGTGGCGGTCCTTGAGCCCGGAACTCAGGTCTTTGAGATCGATCAGCGGTATCGGGCGTTGTCCCGACAGCGCACGGCCTACAGCGTCATCCTGATGCTCGCCGTCTTCGCCACACTCGTCGCCGGTCTGATGATTGCCGAGGAGGCGAATTCCGGCAGCTTTCTGGGCGGCCTGGCCAACTTCTTCGATTACCCAGCAGACATTTTAAAAGAGACGTATGAGGCCGGTTGGGGCTGGTGGGGGCTTGTCTGGAAATACATCCCCTACCTGCTCGAAACCCTCAACATCGCGCTCCTATCAACAATCATCGGCATGGCGCTCGGCACGCTGATCGCCTTTGTGGCCAGCCGCAATCTGGTGGGCAATCCGGTTGTTGTCTGGGTGATGCGGCGCATTCTGGACATCACGCGCGCATTTCCGGAACTGGTGATTGCGCTGTTTCTCATTTTCATCATCGGCAAAAGCCCCCTGGCCGCCGTCGCCGCTGTCGCCTTCCACACTGTCGGCGTGCTGGGTAAGCTGTTTTCAGAAGTGAATGAAAACGCCGACATGCGCCCGGTCGATGGCCTTGCGGCAGCGGGCGCCACCTGGTCACAGCGCATGCGCTTCGGCATCCTGCCGCAAGTGCTGCCGAATTACCTGTCGTATGCCTTGCTGCGCCTTGAGATCAACGTGCGCGCGTCGGCCATTCTGGGTTTTGTCGGCGCCGGCGGCCTCGGTCAGCAATTGAAGGCCGTCATCGACTGGAAGTACGGCGATGACGTTTCAGCCATCATGTTTCTGCTCGTCATCGCGATCATCGCCATCGACTATTTGTCGTCATTCCTGCGCAGACGCCTGATCGGCGCGGCACATTGATCGCGACGCACCGGACAGGGCGCACAGCACGCGTGCGGACCGGCATCGGCCCAACCGCTGGCCGGCATCTTGGGGGACACCACCTTGGCTCGACAGGACTTCACACCCGCTGAGCTTGCCGATGCCCGCGCACGCCACCCGCAGGTGTTCCAGCCGGGCTTCTGGCGACGATTCGGACCGCTGGTGTTTGTCGCCGTGACGGCGGCGTACCTTGCGTCCTGCTTCTACTCCTTTGACATCATCAACGTGCTGGAGCGCGCGCGGACGGACCGCGCGCAGATCCTGGCGCTCGACAGCTACGCCTATAAAATACACGTGTCACAACGCCTGCGCACGCCGGACGAGGTCCAGGTCGCGCTGGAAGGCAGCCGCTTCACCGTATATAAGAAGTGGCCCCAATGGGTGCGCCGCGACGGCGGGACGGTGAAAGTCGACCTCTACGACGGCCGGCGCGTTGAGATCGGGAGCTCCACACTGCGCCTCTTCACGCCGGAGCGCCCCGACCCTTACGTGATCACCATAGGCAACAAGATCACGCCAACACTTGAGGGACCTGCGCCCGACTGGATGCGGATCAGCGGCACGACAATCGACGCCCGTCCAACCTTGTACGAGCGTGTGCGGATCACGCGCACCCGTGTGGAGATCCAGAAGTACTTCATCGGCTGGGAGAACTTCCTGTTCGATTTCAACAGCCCGCTCAACGGCAAGTCCTGGGGTGAGCTTTGGAGCTTTGTGGCGTCTGAGCCGCGTGCCGATGCCGATATGCCAAATTGGCAATTCGCTTTTTCAGAGGTCTGGAACAACGAGGAATGGCAGCACGGGTCCGTGTGGTACGCTC
Organism: uncultured Hyphomicrobiales bacterium; assembly: GCA_964527285.1. Classification (GTDB taxonomy): domain Bacteria; phylum Pseudomonadota; class Alphaproteobacteria; order Rhizobiales; family CAZGNQ01; genus CAZGNQ01. The sequence goes on from CAZGNQ010000167.1 coordinate 4,309, forward strand.
TGTTGCAGACCGTTGTGATGGCCCTTGTCGGCACAATCATCGCCGCACTCGTCGGCCTGCCGCTCGCCTTCGTTGCAGCCTACAACATCAATCCGGTCGCGCCGGTCCGCTTCATCACGCGCCGGCTGTTCGACATCCTGCGGGGGATCGACACGCTGATCTGGAGCCTGATCTTCATCCGGGCGTTTGGCCTCGGGCCGCTGTCGGGCATTTTCGCCATCGCCTTCACGGACACCGGCACGCTCGGCAAACTGTTCTCAGAGGCCATTGAAGGCGCCGACAGAAAGCAGTCGGAAGGCGTGAAGGCGACGGGCGCCGGTGAGGTGCAAAGCATCCGCTTCGGCATTTTCCCGCAGATCTTTCCCGTGTTCGTGTCGCAGTCACTTTATTATCTGGAATCAAACACGCGTTCGGCCACCATTATCGGTGCGCTCGGCGCTGGCGGCATCGGGCTCAAGCTGATCGAGACGCTGCAGACGACGACCGACTGGGAGAACACAATGTATATTATTCTCCTCATCATTCTCGTCATCGTGGCCATGGATACGCTGTCGAGCGCACTGCGACGGCGACTGATCGACGGGAGCTGATTCGCGCGCGGCAGTGGCCGGCCATAGCAGGCGCGCCACCCGTGGCCTCAACACTCGACGCGTGGTCAGGCCTGGAAATCTGCCCCCTCGCCTGCAAATCACCCACCGCAGGCACGGCCAACGGGCCAGCGGCGCTTGCAGCCACGGCCCCGCTCTTCCCCCCTTTGACGTTCGATGCTAGCCTTATGCCAAGGATCAATTTTGCACTCCTGACCGCGCAGGCCTGCCCAGGCGATCCGGGCCGTCTGCATTCCAGGGGTGAAAGGTGGACTTGTGCAAGGGAAGGCCTTCGATGGCGGCCCTGCGCCAGGCGGAACTCGAGATGACGACACGTCGCACCATGCGGCGCTTGAGACAGACAGCCCGGCGCATGCGGACCGCGCGTCTCTCACCCCCGCCCATGGCGGCGGCCAGTGCGACCTGACGTCGGGAGCGGCGATGCCACCAGCCCACGAGGCAGGCATCGGACGAACCGGCGGCATGACCGCTGTTAACGGCGCTGGCGTACGGGCGGCGCACGACGACGGCCCGGCACTGGACCCGCGGCACGGGCCGGAAAACGGCCGGGAAATCAGGTCGGAAATCAGGACAGGCAAGTCCCCCCGGCGTGACGGCGCGAGAGACATACGGCAATCGGACGACGGGCAGGGCCGCGCAAGTGAGCGCAGCATCAACGGTCACAGCGCCGCCCCAGTGAACGGGCGACGGCCAGCCGGGAAGGGTGGCGGAGGCGGTCGCGCGAACGGCAGCGGTCATTCGACCGGCGGCACCGATCGTCACGACAACACCAGCGCGCGCCCTGACCACGATGCCGGCTTGAATGCCCCGACCTACGGCGCTCTCGACCTCGGCACCAACAATTGTCGGCTCCTGGTCGCCCGGCCCTCGCGACGCGGTTTTCTGGTCATCGACGCCTTCTCGCGCATCATTCGGCTGGGTGAGGGGATCGCTCAAAGCGGTCAACTGTCGGACAAGGCGATGGACCGCACGGTCGAAGCCCTAAAGGTCTGCGCTGATAAGCTGACGCGTCGGCGCGTCAGCCGCACCCGCCTTGTCGCAACCGAAGCCTGCCGCCTCGCCAGCAACGGTGAAGCGTTCATCGACCGTGTGGCAGACGAGACCGGACTGCAGCTTGAGATCCTGTCGCGCGAGAGCGAAGCGCGGCTCGCCGTGTGCGGTTGCGCCTCGCTGATTGACCTCAATTGCGACTGGGCGCTGGTGTTCGACATCGGCGGCGGCTCGTCCGAGTTGATCTGGCTCGACCTGTCCAAGCTGCCGCGCACGCCGCGCCGCACGTTGGCTGACCGACTGGACGCGCAGGACTGCATCGCCGCGTGGACATCGCTGCCGGTTGGCGTGGTGACCTTGGCCGAGCAGTTCGGGACGGCGACGGTGACCGCGCCCGTGTTCGAAGACATGGTCGCGTTCGTGCAGGATATGCTGCACAGCTTCGAGGCCGATCATGCCATGGCTGAACGGGTGGCCGGCACCCGCATGCATCTGCTGGGCACGTCCGGCACGGTGACGACCGTGGCTGGCATCCACATGGGGCTGCGCCGGTATGACCGCCGCCGGGTCGACGGCTGCTGGTTGCAGACCGACGATGTGCGGCGCGTCTCCAACAATCTTGTGGCCATGAGTTTCGCCCAGCGCGTGGCGCAACCCTGCATTGGCACGGACCGCGCCGACCTGGTCCTCGCAGGCTGTGCAATCCTGGAGGCGATGATGCGCACCTGGCCGTGTGACCGTTTGCGGGTGGCCGACCGGGGTCTGCGCGAAGGCATTTTGGCGACCCTGATGACGGAGGACGGCACCTTTCAGCGCAGTGGCAGCCGCGGCAACGCAGGCCGCAACAATGGCGGTCGCAGCGCTGCTCACCGTGGTGATGGCAACCGCGGCGCTGGCGACCGGGGGCGGAGATAGGCGCCATGGCAGGAGGATCGGGATCAGGCCATGGCTCCGGCCATAGCTCCGGACGGGGCTCCGGACGAGGATCGGGTCGCGGCTCTGGTCGCGGCGGGCGCACCGGCTCGGGCGCCGGCAGCCAAGTTGGCAAAGGGGCGGGTGGGAGAGGGGGGGGTGGCCGACGGCCCGGCGGCTCCCGCGCCGTCGCTGGCCAGGCGGGAACGGCCGCCGGCTCGGGCTCAGGCTCAAGCTCCGGAAAGAGCCGCACCGCCAGCGACGGATCGGGGCCGGGCGGCGGCACGCGCGCGCTCACACGACGCGTGAGAACGGCCAAGGGCCGACGGCTGTCGTCAACGCGCTGGCTCGAACGCCAACTCAACGACCCTTACGTGGAGGCGGCGCAGCGCGAAGGGCTGCGCTCGCGCGCGGCGTTCAAACTCATCCAGATGGATGACCGCTATCGCTTTCTGAAGCGCGGCCAGTCGATTGTCGATCTCGGCGCCGCGCCGGGCGGGTGGTCTCTTGTGGCTGCCGATCGCGTGCAGGCCCGCCCCGCCAGTGAAACGGGGGGCAGCGATGTCGGCCAGGTGGTCGGCGTGGATATCCTGGAAATGGAGCCGATCCCCGGCGTTGACCTGCTCCAACTCGACTTCATGGACGACGATGCCGAGGACCGGATCAGGGCCCTGTTGCGCGCCGATCGAATTGACGGCGTCATGTCAGACATGGCGGCGCCGGCAACCGGACACAAGCAGACCGACCATTTGCGCATTGTCGGTCTGTGCGACGCAGCCCTGGCGTTCGCTGTTCAGATCCTGTCACCCGGAGGCTTTTTTCTGGCCAAAGTGCTGCAGGGGGGCACGGAAAATGACCTGCTGACCGCAATGAAGCGGGACTTTGCCACGGTTCGCCATGTCAAACCCGGAGCGAGCCGCGCAGACAGTTCTGAACTCTATGTTCTGGCAACGGGTTTCCGCGGCGCTCCGCCTGATCAGGCCGGCTGCGACGTCAATACCTGACGTCGCTGGGGTGCTCGGATCTGCCTGGAACGACTGGCCAGCCTTGGCGGCCGTCACTTCGATCTTCCGCGTCAATGACCCATGCCGGGCGTGCGGTTATGCGCGGAAAATCCGCTTTGTGATCGCTGCTGCAGTTGCTAAGCCCGGAGCGATCACAACCTCATTGGTCCGCGCCAGGCCGCCCG
>CAZGNQ010000168.1:0-7942 GCA_964527285.1 uncultured Hyphomicrobiales bacterium
CGCTCAGGCCCGATCAGCTTCCACTGGCGGCTTTCGGGGTCCACGCTCGCCAAAGCCTTTCCCGCAAACGGATCGGCCAGGCCGTGGGTGTACCACCAGGGCACGCCGTTCTGGCAAGTGACCACGGCGGTGTTCTCTGCGAGCAACGGGACCATGGCGGCCGCCGTGTCCCAGGCCTGATGCGCCTTGAGGCAGACGATCACATAATCCTGCGGGCCAAGCTCCGCGGGATCAGATGTGGCGCGCGGATGGCAGACGTCTTGCGTGCCGTCCTTGATCAGCGTGAGCCCGGAGGTCTGGATCGCATCAAGGTGGGCGCCGCGCGCAATCAGGGACAGCTCGACCCCGTCGACGCCGGCAAGGCCCGCCGCGAGATAACCCCCGATCGCGCCTGCACCGTAAATACAGACCTTCATGGCGCCTTGCTCCTTCACGTTTATTTTCCGTCGGCACGGTGTCACGAAACGCATGGCCCGGAAACCACTGACGCGCCGTCCTGTCTTTCGAATGCGCTGTTCCGAAGCGGATCAACCTCAGTTGCCGCCAGGCTCAAGTCGTCAAGCGCTGCCTTGAATCAACCGACTGGCTGCGAGACGGCCGGGTGGGGAAGCCCCGAAGCGGCCGTCTCGGTGCCACGACTGCCACCACGACTGGCACCATGACCGACAACAGGCCGGGGCAGCCCCACCGCGCCGGGCACAGCGGTGAGGTCTCAGGCCGCCGCCGCCAAGGCAGCCGGCTGTGTCACGGTTGAGCGGTAGTGCTCTTGCGCGGCGCCGACGCCCGAGCCAGGCTCAACAGCAACGCCCGCATCACGCAGTGCCATTTCAGCGCCCGCCAGTGCCGTGAGCGCCATCAGCTCGTTCATCGCGCCCAGATGACCGATGCGGAAAACGCGGCCCGCCACCTTGCTCAAGCCGGCGCCGAGCGAGAGGTTGTAGCGGTTGTAGGCGATGCCGACGACCTCTGCCGAGTTGATCCCCTCAGGGACCATAATCGCCGATACGGTGTCGGAATACCATTTCGGCTCCCGCGCGCACAGCTCCAGGCCCCATGCCTCAACGCCCTTGCGCACGCCCTCAGCGATGCGATGGTGCCGCGCAAAAACGTTGTCGAGGCCTTCCTCCAGGAGCATGTCGATGGAGGCCCGCAGACCGCGCAACAGCGTCGTCGCCGGCGTGTAGGGAAAATAGCCCTGGTCGTTCATGCGGGCCATGTCGTCATAGGAGTAAAAACAGCGTGGTGCCTTTGCGGTCCGGCCGGCCTCAAGCGCCTTGTCGCTCACGGCAACAACCGCCAAGCCGGTCGGCAGCATGAAGCCCTTCTGCGAGCCCGACACCGCCACATCCACGCGCCACTCCTCCATGCGGAAATCAATACTCGCAATTGAGCTTACGCCGTCGACCATCAGCAGTGCCGGGTGATCGCAGGCATCAAGGACCGCACGCACGCCTGCCACATCGCTTGTCACGCCCGTGGCCGTCTCATTCTGACAAACGAGGACGGCCTTGATCTCCTTGGTCACGTCGGCCCGCAACCGCTGCTCAAACACATCGAGCGGCACACCCTGGCCCCACGGCACCTCGACCGCGTCGCACGCGAAGCCCAGCCGTGTCGCCATGTCGGCCCACAGGTGCGAAAACTGGCCGTGCACGGACGTCAGCACTTTGTCGCCGGGTGAGAGGGTGTTCGTCAGGGCGCTCTCCCACCCGCCCGTGCCGGAGCCTGGAAAGAGAAAAACCCGCCCGGTTTCCATCTGAAAGATACGCTTCAGGTCAGCAAAGATCGGGAGCGTCAAAGAGGGAAAATCGGGCGCTCGATGGTCTTCAAGCGGCACGTCCAGGGCGCGGCGGATGCGCTCCGGCATATTGGTTGGGCCGGGGATGAAAAGACCGTGAATGCCCGTCATGAACGCTCTCCCAATCGTTCCGGCGCGAGATCAACAGCAAGATCAGTTGTTGGCGCCATCCTGGTTTCAGCCGACCTAGCGCAATGGATTTGGGCGATCAACACAAAATGGAATTGATTTTCGCAATGCGGAAATGGCATGTCGCACACCACTGCGGGCCAACAGCGCGCGCGGATCGACCGTCACCCGGGATCAAGCCGCCATGCCAACAGGACGCCGACCGGACGACAAGGAACATGGTGGCGGGGGGAGCGCGGGCAGCAGTGGCACGGTCCAGTCACTCGATCGCGCCGTCCGCCTGCTGGACGTGCTGGCCCAAGCGGACGGGCTAACGCTGACCGGCGCTGCGGAAGCCGCAGGCATGCCACCCTCGACCGCGCACCGCATCCTCAACACGCTCGAGCATCACGGGCTCGTGCGTCATGACCCTGATCGCGCGCTCTGGTTGATTGGCGTGCGTGCCTTCCAGATCGGCAATGCCTTCCTGCGCAACCGAAAAGTGGCGGAGGTCGCGCGGCCATACATGCGCGAACTCATGGCCCGATGTGGCGAGACCGTGAGCCTGTCGGTCGAGGACGAAAACAGTGCTGTGTTCGTTGCGCAGATCGAATCCCATGCGCCGATCAGGGCGTTTCACAGGCCCGGCACGCGTACCACAATGCATGCGTCAGCCGCCGGCAAGGTCCTGCTGAGTGGGCGCAACGCGGCGGCGCTGAAAGCGTTCTGCGAGACGGGCGCTCTGGTTGGACACACCTCCCGCACGCTGAGCGATGAAACATCCCTGCTGAGCGAAATCGCCAATGTCCGCGCTCAGGGATGGGCGGTGGACAGGGAGGAGCGGGTTGCGGGCATGTGCTGTGTCGCATCGCCAATCTGCAACGAGCACGGAGAGATCGTTGCTGCGATCTCGGTTTCCGGGCCCGTGTCACGCATGGCGGACGACCGTCTCCGGGAGCTTGGTGAACTGGTCTGTGCCAGCGCGGAGGACGTTACTCGGGCCTTCGGCGGCATGGCGCTTGCTGCGTGACGGTCTGGCCGCCGCAGCCAGACCAAGGCGACGACCGTGCCGGCCGGGCGCTTCGTGCAAGACCCTTTGCGTGCCCTGGGCTTGTCGCAACCACCATTCACGCACGCCGTGCATGTCTGCCGATCAAGCTAACTCAGTGCCAGAACCTCGGCAATCGCCGGGCGCACTGCGAGCCCCAGGCGCGCAGCTTTCTCGCGGCGTGCAGGTCGCAAGCCACCGGGCAGCCGGGCGCCCGCATCGGCTTCGATGTCTGCAGCCAGGCGCTCCACGATCGTCAACGCTGCCGCACCGTCGCCCAGAGCACCCGGGTCGATGGCGATGACCGTTTGTCCGACGTCCGGCGGGCCTCCCTCGGCGTTGAGGAACGGCGTGGCTTCACCTGCCAATTTCGATCCCGTCAGTGCTGCGGCCATCACCTCCACCATCAGCGCGAGTGCCGCCCCTTTCGCGCCGCCCGCTGGCATGAGCGCACCCTTGAGGGCGGCATTCGGATCGGTCGTGGGGCGGCCAGCGTCATCCGTGGCCCAGCCTTCAGGGATTTTCTCTCCTTTCTGCGCGGCGACAACGATGCGGCCCCGGGCAACCTCAGAAAGCGCGAGATCGATCACGACAGACGGGCATTTACCCAGCCGGGGTGCACCGAAAGCGATGGGATTGGTGCCAAAAACCGCCTTGCGGCCGCCCCAGGCCGTCATCGCAGAGGGCGTGTTGGCGAACATGAGGGAGATCAATCCCGCATCTGCGAGGCGCTCGGTGACCTGCCCGAGCGCACCTGCGTGGTGCGAACGCACGACGCCCGCCAGTGCGATGCCCTGCGCGGTGGCGATGGCCGGCAGCTGCGTGGTCAGCGCCTCAAGCGCGGGATAGGCAAAGCCGTGTGCCGCATCGATCCGCAGCGCGGCCGGGCTCGCCAGTGATGTGCTGACCGCCGCATCGCCAACCACCTTGCCCGCGCGCACCTGAGCCGCATAGCTCTCGACGCGGGACAGCCCATGGCCGGACTGGCCGTCGATCTCGGCCAGAACGAGCGCACGGGCCACCGCGGCCGCGTTGTCCGAAGTTGTGCCCGCGCCGACCAGCACATCCGCCACGGCTTCGCGCACCACATCGACGGACCAACGGCGCTCCGCGGCGCCACCGGCAGTTGCCTCTTGCACAACCATGCGTGCGCCTCCTTCAATCACGCCACTCAGCCGAGTGCACGCAGCACGTTCTCAACCGTCAACCGACTGATGCGACGGTTCGATTCCGACGTCACCCCAGCGATGTGAGGCGTCAGGATCAACCCAGGCACGCCGGCAAACTGCGCAGCGCGATCGGCCGTCAGCGGTTCCTCATCGAAGACGTCGAGCGCCGCGCCGGCAAGGTGCCCGTCCTTGAGCGCAGCCACCAGTGCGTCTTCTTCCACAATGCCACCCCGTGCGGTGTTGATCAGCACCGCGCCTTTTTTCATCCGCGACAGTTCAGTTTCGCCAATGAGCCCACGCGTCGCGGGCGTCAGCGGACAGTGCAGAGAGACAATATCACTTGAGCAGAGCAACTCATCCAGCGTGCAACGGATCGCTTGAGACCAGGCCGGATCATCCGGCGGGAGAAAATCGTCATGCGCCGCGATCACCATGCCCAGCCCGGCAGCCAGCGTACCCGTCACCTGCCCGATCGACCCGAAACCGATGAGGCCGAGGCGTGCGCCGCCAAGTTCCCGGCCCGCACTGAAAATCGCACGCGGCCATTCACCGGAAGCGACCCGGCTGCTCGCGAGGTAAACGCCCGCGCGGCGCAAAATGGCACCGGTCGTCACCACGTACTCCGCAACCGACTTGGCATTCGCGCCCACGGCCGGAAGCACAGCGACGCGGCGGGCCTCGCAGGCCTGCAGATCAATATTGTCCAGCCCGACGCCCAAACGACCCACGGCGCGCAGGCGCGGCGCGGCGTCGAGCAGCCCAGCCGTCACTTGCGTCCTGTTGCGCACAATGAGGGCCCTTGCCGCGCCGACAAGGGACATCAGCTCATCGGGTCGGCGCCAGAGGTCGTCATCGCGGTGGACGGAAAATGAACGCCGAAGCACCTCGGTTGCGTCGTCGTCCATGAATTCGGTGATGACGATATCCGTCATTGTCATGGTCTCTGATGGTCGCTCGGCCCACTGGTGTTCCGGTTCTGACATTTGCTCAAGCGCGCGATGCCAGGGGGAAAGCAAATGTCAGAACCGGAACATGAGCCGGCACGCGGCGGTGGTGTCGTCATGGGGGCAAAGGTGAGAATCATCGACGGAGAATGCAACGCTCACGCGTAGCCAAGCACACGCCTGATCTCATCCATCATCTTTGGCTTCAGCTCCATCCCGATGCCCGGTGCGTCCGGCAGGCGGGCAAAGCCATTGACGATTGGAATGTCGTCCGCAAAACCGCCGAACGGCTGGAAAACGCCCGGATAGCTTTCCGATCCGGCCAAACCCAACCCGGCCGCCATGTTGAGCGCCAACTGGTGCCCGCCGTGGGGGATCAGCTTGCGGCGCGCCCATCCGAGCCGATCAATGACGTCGACAAAGCGCAGGTACTCCGTCAGTCCGTAGGACAATGCCGGATCGATCTGGATGAAGTCCTTCATGGGCCGCAGACCCCCATAGCGGAGGAGATTTTCTCCATCCTGGCGCGAGAACAGGTTCTCGCCTGTCGCGAGCGGTGGGGAATAATGCTCGCCCAGAACGGCATTCAGGCGATAATCGAGTGGATCTCCCGCCTCCTCAAACCAGAACAGGCCCAAGGGCTCCATGGCGCGTGCGTAGTCCAGCGCTGTGGTGAGATCGAACCGTCCGTTCGCATCGACACAGACGAAGTGGCCTGACCCTGTCAGTGCGATGACAGCTTCGATGCGCCGCATATCTGTCGCCAGGTCCGCGCCGCCGATCTTCATCTTGACCGTCGTGTAGCCCTGCTCAAGATACCCTTCCATTTCAGCGCGCAGGCCTTCGATCTCCTTCCCGGGATAATAATACCCTCCGCCGGGGTAGACGAAAATCTGCTCATCAAACGCGCCGTCATTGTAGCGGTCTGCCAGGACGCGCCAGAGCGGCTGGCCGAGGATCTTTGCCGTCGCATCCCAAATGGCCATGTCCAGAGCACCAGCGGCGTGCGCCCTGTCGCCATGGCCACCGGGCTTCTCGTTCGCCATGAAGAGCGACCAGAGCGCCTGGGGATTGAGCGTTGCCGCCTCATTGTCGGCGTGGAGGTCCGGGTCTGCTGCCAGAATGCGAGGCTTGAAACGCTCTTCGATAATTGAGGTGCTGGCGTAGCGACCATTGGAGGAAAATCCGTAGCCGATCACCGGAGCGCCGTCGCGCTCAACGTCCGTCTCCACGGCGACGACGTTGATTGTCATTGCGGAGAACGAAATGACCGCGTTGCGGATCTCAGAACGGATGTCGCCGGCGGCCGTACGGATATCGGTGATCTTCATGGCCGTCCCTCCGTCGGATCAAGGGTTCTGCGCGCAGTCGTGACGTGCAGCGCGCTTGGCACTCCGGCCTCAGAAGGGGAGACCGAGCGTCCCCTTGGGCAGCGGCACCTGCAGTCCATTGGCAAAGACGAAATAAAATCCGCAGATGAGCGCAACCCCTGCCACCGGATAGACGATGGCGCGGAACGGGGTCCACGGGTCGTGCATCGCAGCCAGCAGAATGGCCGCGAAGACGATCACGCCGGTGAGCAGAAAACCGAGCATGGGCATCAGCAGCCCGGCACCCAGCATCGCCGCAGCGAGCGCGACGCGACGCATGACGCCCTGATCGATGGGGTTCGGTGCGTTCGCGTCCCCGCCCCGGAAGCCCAGCATCCACTGCCCGATGCAGACGGCTGACAGAAGGATCATGGCGATCGCGATCGTGCGCGGGAAGACGTAGGAGTCGGCATCGGTGTAAGTGGTGGTATCCCAGATGACGATGCCACCGATGGCAGCGAACACGAGGCACATGACCGGCGTCGCCAAATCCTGCGTCGCGTGCCCGTTGCCGCTGTTGTCCATTTTGGTGCCACGCCCAGTGTCAGGAGCGACGTCAGGATCGACGTCAGGGCCAGCGTGAGGATCAGGCATTTGTCTCCCCTCCCTGGCGTTGGGAAGCGCCTCGGGTATCACCCCCACCGTCAAGCCGTCCCCGGCCGCGCACAGCCCGCACGATGGCCGGCCCGAACAGCGAGATGATGATGAACGCGATGATGGCGAGCGCGATGGGCCGCCCGAAGAACATCCCCGCAAGGTTGTTGGTGGCCGCGCCGATCGTCCACGCCTGAACAAACCCCTGCTCGGCGATGGACCCGAGGATCAGGCCCAGGACGATGGGCGAGGCCGAAAAACCGAAGCGCCCCAGCACCCAGCCGATCACCCCGAGGATCACCATGATGACCACGTCGGAGACGGAATTGCGGATTGAGTAGGAGCCGATCAGCGTCATGAACGCGACCGTCGGCACCAACAGCGCCTTCGGCGTGGCAATGATCGAGCGATAGGCATAGCGCCCGATGACAAGCCCTGTCGGCAGCATGAGAACGGTGGCGATGAAGAGCCCCCAGATGAAGGTGTAGACGATGGAGCTTTCGGTCGTGAAAAGGTCAGGCCCCACGCGCACGCCTTGGACGAGAAGGGCACCAAGGATCACGGCATCGGGCGGCGTGCCGGGAATGCCAAGCACCAGCGTCGGAATAAAACCACCCCCCACGGTGGCGTTGTTGGCTGACTCAGTCGCCTGGATGCCAGCCGGATCGCCGGTTCCAAACGTCGACGGGTCCTTCGCGGTGCGCCGCGCTTCCGAATAGGCCACCAAACCCGCAATCGACCCCCCGGCGCCCGGCAGGATGCCCACCAGCGTGCCGACAACGGACGAGCGGATGAGGTTGAACTTATCGCGCCAGGAGATGGCGAGCGCCTCCATCAGGCGCAGCCCGCGGCTCTGCATTGTCACCTTCAGATGGCGGTCCGGCGTTGCGACGAGGTCGATCAGCGCCGGG
>CAZGNQ010000169.1:0-7791 GCA_964527285.1 uncultured Hyphomicrobiales bacterium
GCCGATCCGCCGCGCGCGCCCGAAGCCGCACCGCCAAGACCGGCCTGTGCCCAGACGCCGCTGACAATTGTCGACCAGGCCGTTGTCACGCCAACGGACCGCTGAGCCTCCGGTGCCGGCAAAGCGCCTACGGTGGGAGCGAGGCGCGGCGCGCGGTTGAACGCGCGAATGCGCTCGGCCAACGTCTCGTTGGCAAAGATCTCGCGACCGTATGAAGCCGTGCGCTGCACTGAAGGTGCCTCTTGCATCACTTCGTCTTCCATACAGACGAATGCGAAACCTGCAGCTTTTTCGGCGCGGCGAAGAAATTCCAGACCCATGATCCTACCCCATTCGCGTGGCGAACAGCTTAGCGCTGCTTTCTCAACACACCTTGATCGTCGCGTGGAAATGCGACGGCTGTCAACGCTTGCCTGTCATATATTGGCACGCCGCGCGTGCGTTGCCAGTCGCACGGCACGCGGCCTGATCACACTCGCGCGACCCAAATGAACAACCCGTACTGCGCCCGTAGTCTGATTTGCCTAAAGAGAATGTGAACGCTGCAACGTCAGTGCTGGGCCTGGCCACGCCGTCGTTTTGCAAACGCGCGAAGTGCATGCGCAGTTCTCGTGCGTCCCGAGCAAGCGCTGCGGCGAGATCGCGCAAGAGCTGTGCCGGCGCGCAAGGGGTCAACGGAGCCCGGCAGCAAATCAAGCGGCCGCCCGAAACGACCCATCTGATCGCCTCGTCCTGCCCCGCGAGGACGGCCCTGCCAACACCGACCGGACGCACGCAACGGCGCAAACGGCGCCAGGACCACTGCCAACAAGATCCGCTGCTGTGAGCGGCGTCAAATGCGCCTTAGAATTTCCAGACACGTGCCTGCGCGATGATGAAATCGCGGAAGACATTCAGGCGCTTTGAGTGCCGCATCTCCTCGGAATAGACGAAGTACGACTGCAGCTCGGGCAAATCCGTGTTCTCAAGCACCACGACAAGCTGATCGTCCTCGCCGACCAGATAGTCCGGCAGCACCGCGATGCCGAGGCCCGCGCGTGCCGCTTCGCGCAGCCCGTAGACGTTGTCCACGCGCAGCACCGGGGCGGCATCAACGCCGCGATTGCGCACGGTATCGGTCAGCCAGTTCATCTCGTTCGTGGGCAGGTGCGGCGCCCCACCAAAGCTGAGCAACCGGTGGCCCTCCAGCGCATCGAGCCCCGCGGGGCTGCCAAACTGGCGGATGTAGGAGGTGGCGGCATAGGCGTGCAGGTGCACAGTGAACAACGGCCTGCGGATCAGCTCCTTTTGCTGGGGCTCGCTCAACCAGATCCCGCAATCGGCCTCGCGCATGGCGATGTCGACCTGCTCATCGGTCAGCATCAGATCCACCATGATGTCCGGATAGATCCGCATGAATTCGCCGAGCCGGCTGGTCAGCCAACTGGAGCCGAGCCCCACCGGTGTGGTCACACGCAGATTGCCCGATGGCTTGTCCTTGCTGTCGGCCAGCAGCGCCCTGGTGGTCTTCAGGCGATTGAAAACATCGTGCGCCGTGCGGAACAAAAGCTCGCCCTGTTCCGTCATCACGAGGCCGCGGGCATGGCGGTGAAACAGCGTCACGGTCAGGTCGCGTTCGAGCGCCGAAACCTGTCGGCTCACCGCCGACTGGCTCATGTTGAGGACATCACCGGCGTGGGTGAAACTGCCCGCCTCGGCAGCCGCGTGGAAGATCCTCAGCTTGTCCCAATCCATGGCTTGGTTTCCTGGTCACGGGTCCAATGTGGATCTTCATCAAGAGCACTGCGACGGCGCGGTTCTTCCGCGCGGTCCATCACAGCCTGGCCATCGCAAAGGTCTGGCCATCGCACGGGCTACGCGCCGACCGGCGCGACCGGCCGCCAGTTGGAAAGCCGCAAAGGAGACTGCCGAAACGTCACCACCGGTAAAATAATTGTGCAGCGCAGCAAAACAACCCCGACCATTCATGCCAGGAGAAATCTGGCTGGCCGGTGAGGATTTTCAATCCGTTTTTAGGAAGTTTGGGCCGGCGTGTCGGATGTGGGCACCACGTAAGCTCGATGCGAGGCGCGCACGCCGCCCCGCACCACCGACCGAGGCCTCACGCTTGAAGCCGCGGCAGAGCGCAAGCCGACGGGACCTGATGCCCTGGTGAGCCATTATGGCGGATCTGGGAGATGAGCTTAGGGACAGGGCGGGCGTCTGGTGCTGCCGATGGCCGAACGGAAGTCATCCACACGGCCGAGGCCGAGACCGCCGGCGCATGCGCGTGCATGGGGGACGCTTGCCCGCTGTCTACTCCGCCGCGGCAGCCACATTGGTGCCGACGCCTTCAAGCCCCGCAAGGTAGCGCTCTGCGTCAAGCGCCGCCATGCAGCCCATGCCAGCCGCCGTTACGGCCTGGCGGTAGGTTTCATCCGTCACGTCGCCGGCCGCAAACACACCGGGAATGTTGGTGAAAGTCGTGCCAGGCTCGGTGATGATGTAGCCGTTTTCACGCATATCCAACTGGCCGCGAAACAACTCTGTCGCCGGCGCGTGGCCGATGGCGATGAAGAGGCCGGCAACCTCCACGTCACGCGTCTCGCCGGTCTTGACGTTCTTCAGGCGCGCACCCGTCACTGCGCGGTTCGGCTCTTCGCGCCCCAGCACCTCATCCAGCACGCTGTCCCAGATCACTTCGGCCTTGGGATGGGCAAACAGGCGGTTCTGCAGAATGCGCTCGGCGCGCAGTTCATCGCGGCGGTGCACCAGTGTCACCTTGCTTGCGAAGTTCGTCATGAACAGCGCCTCCTCGACGGCGGTGTTGCCGCCACCGATGACCATCACTTCCTTACCGCGGTAGAAAAAGCCGTCGCAGGTCGCGCAGGCGGAGACGCCGTAGCCCTGAAAATGGCTCTCGCTGTCAAGGCCCAGCCAGCGGGCCTGCGCGCCGGTGGAGATGATGACGGAATCGCTTGTGTACGTATCGCCGCTGTCGCCGTGCATGACGAAGGGGCGCGCGGAAAAATCGACCTTTGAGACGTGATCGCCGATCAGGCGCGTGCCGACGTTCTCAGCCTGCTTTTCCATCTGCTCCATCAGCCAGGGACCCTGGATGGGATCAGCGAAGCCCGGATAATTTTCCACGTCTGTGGTAATGGTCAGCTGGCCGCCCGGCTGGATGCCGCGCACCATCACCGGCTCAAGCATGGCGCGCGCCGCGTAGATGGCGGCCGTACAGCCGGCGGGGCCGGAGCCGAGGATCAGAACCGGAGCGTGGATTGTTTCCGCCATGGGGCACCTGCAGATGTTGAAACGCCACGCGCCAGTTGCGCCGCGACGAATAAATCGACGATTCCAGATATAATGTGCCGCGCGCCGATCGGAAAATCAAAGGTCTGTGCACCGGAGTGCCGGTTGCTGGCGCGCGCTCAGCAGTTTCTGCGCACCAGCGGCATCTGCGCGCACCAACCGAGCCAGCCTCAGAATGCTCAAGCCGAAGGCGCTCAGGCCGCCCGGAGCCTCTTGAAGGTGGCGGAGATCTTGTGGCGGATGGCGTGGAAGCCCCGCTTGCCCTCAGACACCATCCAGTTCATCTGCAGCGAGCGGCGCTGGCCTTCAAACGGGTGATGCCCGTGCCACGACGTGTCTGAGCGCTTGAAGATCAACAGCGTGCCGTTGTCGGGCTCCACCTCATCGGCAAAATTGTCGACGTTCTGGCCGTCCCGCAGCAGGCGCAGCTTGCCACCTTCATGCTGCCAGTTCTCGTTGAGATACAGCAGAACGGTGATGATCTTGTCCTTGCTGTCGGTGTGGATGCGACCGTCCTTGGAGCGCGTGTAGCCGCGCAACGAGTACATCTTCGGTTTACCGGCCAGATCGACGTTGAACTTTTCAGCCACGGCCTGCTCGAAAGCCGGGCTGTCGAGTTCGTCGATCACCTCCTTGATGGTCATATTGGCGTCGAGCGCCTCGATTGGAAACGAGCCACCACCCTCGACGTGCGGGAAGGTTGCATTGACAGCCGCAACACTCTCAGGGCGCAGGAACCCCTCGACGATCGTGTATTCGAATGGATCGCTGGTTTTTGGGGCCGACCGCAGCCGCTCAATATCAAGATGCGCCATTGCTCATCTCCATCTTCCAATGCTCCGACGCGCGCGCCGCAATCCGGGTGCGCCATGATGGACCGTCACCCTGCCACGCCTTGCCGCCATTGCATGCCATGTTGCTACCGGGGCTGCTAACCCGCTGCGCGCCCCGTGTCACGCGCCAGCCACGCCGCCTCCACCGCATCCGCAATGGTGTCCGCCGCGAAAACAGGTTCATAGGCCCATGTTGCCGCGAGATCCGTCTCGGCGGAGAACGCCCGCACCGCACCGGTTGCCCTGAGATTGGCGTGGAAACGGGCGAACTTGGCCGATCCGCCGACAGGCTCAAAGACGTGGACAGGGCGTCCCGTCGCAGCGGCCTCGCCACACATGTTGACGCTGTCTCCCGTCACGACCAAAGCATCGGCGGCCGCCAGATAGTGGGCGTACGGATTGGGCGCATCGCCGCGCGGGTCCCAGAAGTCGCAACGCCCGGCAGCGCGCGCGGACGCGGTGATGCGCAACAGCCGGTCGATCAGCGCATCGGGCGTGCGGCGTGATGGCGTGACCATCAGGCTGCCGGCGCGGGCAATGCTGGCCTCAAGTGCCGCCGCAAGCCGTTCCTGATCCGCGTGTTGGAATGGATAGACACTGTTTGGCCCGCCCACAACGATCGCCACACGCGGTTGCGGCAGCCGCTCCAGCGCGGCCGGCAGATCCGCACGCAGCCCCTTCAGGCGGTCCGCCGTGAAGCTGTGGGGGGCTGTCGGGGTCGTGATGACGTTCGCGCCGCGACGCGTGTCATGCTCCGGCACCCAGATCAGGTCGGCGACGCCCGGTCCCGTTTTTGGGTCCTGCAGGACGATGCGGAATGTTGCCGGGCCGGCGTGGCGGCCGACAGCGCGCAGATAAGGGATGGCGTGACGGCCCGTGCCCAGAACAAAGTCGGGCCACGGCGGTGCGAACGGCGACGCCGGCGCGCCGAAGCCCTCAGCCGGGTTGACGGGCCCCCAGGGCGCCATCCAGCGCCAGGGCTTGGTCGGCTTCACGTGGATGTGGCGCGTGGCAAGACCCAGCGCATCAGCAACGCCTTGCACCTGGACATCCATGCCCTTCTTGTCGACCTCGGTGATCAGCCAGGCGCTAAGCCCGGCACAGGCGCGCGGCGCACCTGCCGACGCTGTCGACGCAATTGGGCTGGGTGAAGCGGTCACGGATGGCATGGGCTGTGTCGGCACTGGCAGAGGGACGGAAGCGATGGCGCGGTGCTGGACGTGTGCGCGCAGGCTGACGAAGGCTGGCGCCCGCGTGTGGCACAATCAGTTGCGTTGCACTTGCGCTTTATTTCAAGGCTTCGCAATTATGTTTCGCGCGCCAAGTTCGACGATCCTCTGCTTTAACGGCCCGCCGGTGCCACGAGCCGGCATTCATGCGCCTCCGCCATCCTGGCTCTGCTGGAGACACGGCAACGTGAAACACAAGCCCGACGATACCGACCTCGTCATCCTCGAAGCACTCCAAGGCGACGGGCGGATGACCAATGTGGCGCTGGCGCAAGCCGCCGGCATCTCTGCGCCGCCGTGCCTGCGCCGGGTCCGCGCCCTTGAAGAAGCGGGCATCATCCGGGGCTATCACGCCGATCTCGACCCGGAGAAGCTGGGGTTTTCGCTGTCAGCGTTCGCCATGGTGGGCCTGCGCAGTCAGTCGGAGGCCGACCTGACAGCGTTTGTGGAGAAGGTGCGTCGGTGGCCCTATGTGCGGGAAGCGATCGTCGCGTCGGGCGATATCGACTTCATCCTCCGGTGCCTCGCGCCCAGCTTCAATGACTTCCAGTCGTTCATCATGACCGAACTGACTGCGGCAGACAACGTTGAGAGCGTGCGCACGGCCTTTGCAATTCGCACCGCCAAGCATGAGGCTGGGCTGCCCTTTGAGATCCTGCGCGGGGACGGGCGCGATGCGGAGGGGGCGGGCACGCCGTTCGCCGGAACCGATAACAAAGCGTGACACTCAGTTGCTGGCGTTTCATGGCGGTGACTGGCGCCTGACCGTCAAGCGCCGGCCCAAAGGCGCCCGATCAAGCCGCGTGTGATTGCAACCACGAGCCCGAGGACCAAGACACCGGCCATGCCGCCAAGGCCGCCGCTTGCAAGGTTGGCAAGCACCGGGATGAGCTTCAACCCACCGCCGATGGTGATGCTGTAGACCTCCTGCAACGCAATTGCGCCGAGTGCGCCACCCGCAGCCCCAAGCACGGCGTTGCCAATCAAGCCCAGGCTCAACTGCGGCACGGCGGCGGCGAGCACATACCCGCCCATGACGCCCGCCATAAGCTGGAGCAGCCAACTCCACTGCAGTGGCGTCAGAACATCCATTGCCACGTCATCTCCCCAATCCGGCGCACGTCCCGTTTGAGACCGGTCACGTGCAAGCATCACGCCGCGTGCTGCGCGTGACTTTGCACGTCCGCAACACCCGCCCAGAATCGCGCCAACGGCACAAATTCTTCGGTCACCATTAAAGCCCGCTTCAAACGGATATGGCAAAGAAAGACGCAAAGGGTGTGGCAGGTTGATCTGGAGCATGACCGCACCTGTTCGGTTCGCGGCATAAGCCGCCCATTGTCAACGCAGGCGCAGCCATGGATTGCGCCAGTGGCTTGAGGTTTCGCCATGTCGGACGAGTTGATCGCGATGTTCTTCGCCACGGCGGTCGCACTGGGTGCGATGTACACGACGTCTGCTGCGCCGTCGCCCTCCGCGGCGCCGATGATGACAGTGGCAACAACGACGCTCTTCTGATCGCGCTCCCGATCTTTTCGATTGGACCGGGACGGTCCCGCCCGTTCTGCTTGCCCTTCACGGCATCCACACGCCGCCACACGAACTGTTGAAAAGACGGACCTGAATGAGGCCCGGTGGCCACGCCCCGCCGAATAGAAGCCGGTGCGATCCCAATCGCCGAAGACGGGCGCCGCTGGGCCGCCTAGCATCCGGGATCAAGCACCGTCTGCGCACCGCGGTTCACGACCGAACCCGTATCGCCAGCCAATGCCGGCACGACGCGACACCCTGAGAGGTCCATATGCGCCCCACATCCCGCACCACGCTTGGTCTCATCGCGGCGCTTGCCGCTTCTGCATCGCTGGCACTGTCTACCGCACCAGCCGTCGCGTTCGGCGATCGCACGGGGACGCATCCGAAATCGGGTGAATATCGGGGCCGCACCGAGGTCCGCGGTTACAGCCAAGGCGTGGGCGGCTACTCCTACACCTACACCGATGGCCTGATCGACAGCCGAGACACCTCGGTGTTCCTCGATCCAGAGTTGAGCACGCCCGACCAGACCGAACTGTTCGACGGCGGCTTCTTCTTTGACAGCGGCATCAATGACCTGTCCGGCGTGAATTCGACCCCCTATCCGCAGTGATCGGACGGTCGATCCTAAGGCCGCAGACGTCGGCACGCCCCATGACGGGGCCAACGCCCGCCATGGCACACCCACGCCGTGCGGCATGACCCTCCGGCGGCACGGTCAAGTGCCGAGCGGCGCGTAGCGCCACGGCCCGGCTACCCCGCAGGTTTGGCCGTCACGAACGGTTCACAGTCGCGCCGACACTCCGACAATCATCGGCTCTCATCTTTATCGTCTCGATCACGCGTTACGAGGAACATCCATGAACCGCATCGCACGTCGCCACTCTGCCATTCGCACGTTT
>CAZGNQ010000170.1:0-7748 GCA_964527285.1 uncultured Hyphomicrobiales bacterium
GCTCGGGCAGGAACGTTGGCCGGCGCTCACGCTGCTGGCGACGGCGACCGGTCTTATGGATGCGGCCATTCTGATTGTTTATGAACGCCGGTTCCGCGACGAGGCGAAGGTGCATGAGCCTTGGATCGACATGCAGCAGACCAAGGTGAACCGCGCGCTGGACTTGCTTGCCAATGCTGAAGGACCGTTGCGCCCACCGGGCGTTGATCCGGTGCTCACCATCGGCCATCTGGGCGTGGCTTGCGCGCTGGGATACCTGGACATCCGTCAGGACGGTCGCTGGCGCAACAGCCACCCGGGGCTGGCAAACTGGTTGGCGGCATTCGCCGAGACGGTGCCGGCCTTCGACGCCACTGCACCAAAGCTCTAATGGCCGGTGAACGCCTTACAGGCCGTGCGGGTGTGGCAGGGCGCACCATCCTGTGGTGATGTGCGCCCCGCAACATCGACACGACCGCCAAAACGGGACGCCCCATGACGATGAACGATCCACACAACGTGCCGCAGCCGTCTGAGGATCTGACCAGGACGCTCGCGCGACTGGACGATGACCTCACCTCTGCGCAGAGCCGGCTGTTTGAGTGGCTTGCGATCCCGAGCATATCGACCGACCCGGCCTACGCGCCGCAGTGCGCCGATGCCGCGGCCTGGGCGGCCGGGCAGCTCAACGACATCGGCTTTGACGCGAGCGTGCGCCCGACAGGCGGCCAGCCGATGGTCGTCGGCCATTACACGCCGCGCAACGGCGCCGCAAACGGCCCCCACGTGCTCTTCTATGGCCATTACGACGTGCAGCCGGCTGACCCGCTGGAGCTGTGGTCTCAGCCGCCGTTCGAGCCCGTGCTCGCAGCGCCCGACGGCACATCCCTGCCGGACGACGCGCTCAATGACCCGGCCCATCGTGAGACGGCGATCATGGTGGCGCGCGGGGCCAGCGATGACAAAGGTCAGGTGATGACGTTCATCGAGGCCTGCCGCGCCTGGATGGCCACCGCTGGAGACCTGCCGGTCCGCGTGACGGTGCTGTTGGAGGGTGAAGAGGAGTGCGGCAGCCCCAGCGTCGCGCCGTTCCTGGCGGAGAATGCGACCGAGCTCACCGCAGACATAGCGCTCGTCTGCGACACGGGCCAGCCCGGCCCGGATCAACCGGCTGTGACGACCATGCTGCGCGGCCTCGCGGACGTCGAGATCGTCCTGACAGGGCCGGATCGCGATTTGCACTCAGGCATGTATGGCGGACCAGCGCTCAACCCGATCCGCGAACTGGCACGGCTGCTCGCCAAGCTGCACAATGACGACGGCCGCGTGACCGTACCGGGCTTTTACGACGGCGTGGCTGACGTCCCCGAGGCGCAACTGGCGCAATGGGCCAGCATTGGCGATGAGCGCGCGTTCCTCGGCGGCGTGGGGCTGACGACCCCCGTGGGTGAGGCCGGGCGCAGCGTGCGCGAGCAGATCTGGTCCCGCCCCACGGTTGAACCGAACGGCATCATCGGCGGCTATACCGGTGTTGGCACGAAGACGGTGATCCCATCGCAGGCGTCGGCAAAGCTCAGCTTCCGCCTGGTGCCGGGTCAGGATCCGAAGGCGATCGTCGAGGCCTTCAAGCAGTACATGCGCGACCAGCTTTCACCGGACTGCAAAATCGATTTCATTTCACGCGGCGCCGCCCCGGCCATCAGTTTCGATACCACCGCGCCCATGATGCAGTCCGCAGCCGCCGCCTTGGGCCAGGAATGGCAGTGCGACCCGGTGTTCATGGGATGTGGCGGATCGATCCCAATCGTGCATGATTTCAAGCGCCGCCTCGGCATGGACACGCTGTTGATCGGCTTTGGCCTGGACAGCGACCGCATCCATTCGCCGAACGAAAAGTACAACGTAAAGAGCTTCCACAAGGGCATGCGCTCCTGGGCGCGCATTCTTGAGGCGCTGGCCGGGTCGGGTGACGCGCGCACCTAGTGAGCTGCCGAACCCGGAGAACCCCGGGCACCCCGCCGCGCCATCACTCAATGCGTGCGCACCGCCAAGCCCTATGCGGCAAAGGAGATATCCACCGATGCCAGGATCATCCGCAATCTTAGATGGCGCGCGTGGGCTGTTCGGCGCCAAAACGTGCGCCGCCATGGTGCCGCTAGCTTTGCTGCTCACGCTGCTCACCGGGCTGGCAGCACCGGCACAGGCGCAGAGCCCTGGCCGCCCTGGCGACTTTGACTATCTGACGCTCGCGCTCACCTGGTCCCCCTCGTTCTGTTCCGAACCGCGCAACCGCCGCGAGCGCCAGTGCCGGCGCACGAACCGTCCCTACGCGTTCGTGCTCCACGGGGTCTGGCCGCAATACGAAAAGGGGTGGCCGGAGTTCTGCCGCACCCGCAAGAAGCCTTGGGTCCCACGCAAGGTGATCGATTCCATGCTCGATATTATGCCGAGCCCGAAACTGGTGATCCACCAGTTCCGCAAGCACGGTGTGTGCTCGGGCCTGACGGCTGAGCGGTATTTCCGGCTTTCGCGCATCCTGTTTGAGCGCGTGAAGATCCCCCGCCGCTTTATCAACCCGGGACAGGGACTGAGCCTCACCCCGCGCGATGTGGAGGAGGCTTTCCTGAAGGCCAATCCGAAACTGGAGCCGGAAATGATTGCGGTCTCCTGCGGGCGCTCGAAGCGGCTGCGCGAGGTCCGCATTTGCTTCAACAAGAAGGGCCGGTTTCGCCAGTGTTCCGTGAACGAGAACCAACGCCGCCTTTGCCGTCAGCGAAAGGTGTTCATGCCACCGGTGCGCCGGGGCGAACAGGACACCCGCGGGCGCGCGTCCGGCGATCGGGCCGGCCTTGAAAGGCTGCTAAACGGCGGTTGAGGATTGATCAGCCTTGCCAAACTTGAAAGTGCCGCGCAGCCGCCAACGCAATTGCGCGAGTTAAATCAGGACATTCGGACACCGAATCACTCAAAAATTTGCTGCATTGTTCATTTGCAAGGGCTTTGCGTTCGATTTTCGCACGCAAAGCCATCGCCCATTAACCACCTGCGCCCACACTGCGGGCATGTCGGTGTAGTGAGAGGGCGGAAAGCAATGTTTGCCACAAGCGTGGGTATCGAACGACTGCAGGCGCAACACGGCCTGAACCTGGGTGCATGGTCGTCACGAGTTGACGCGGACGACGCGGTAATCACCCGAAGCGCACAACGTTTGGCGCTGGATCTCCATACGACGGCCGCACTGGCAAAGCCGAAGACGCCGGCGGTCGACGTCAAATCGCTGATTTCAGATCTGTTTGCGCGGGTCACAGAGAAGCCCTCGCCAAAAGCGAAGGATTACACGGGCCGCGCCATTCTCGTGGCATCGAGCCACCGCAGGGCACCGGTTCGCAAATCGGATAATATCAGCGCTGGCGGAAAATCAGGCCAGGGCCAGGCACGCCCGTCATCGCGTGCGGCCGAAGGTCGGGCTCAGGGCATAGGCATTCTGAAGGCGCGCACGACGCGTCGAGCAAACCGCCCACTGTCACTGGCAGCCGCCAAACCGACGAAGTGCGCCTGCGGCCGACGCCGCTGATCAGGCGCGTTCGTCAGTCAGGCCTTCGGCGGTCCAACGGACCGGCCCTTGCGCTGCGCTCCGGCATCGTCGGTTGCACCCGTCGGCGTGTCCTCGTTGGCCGGCACCGTGCGCAGGCGCAACAGCGACGGCCGTGCGGACCCGCGCTCGGGCTTGTCCGCACTTGTCCCAAGCGACTGCTCTGCTTCGCCGGTGATTTCTGCGCCATCGCCACCGGGCGCAGTCGCTTCAGTGTGCGGAGTGCCCGCCGTCCTCACACGACTGGCAGGGAACGGGTGGACGTTGTTCGCCATTGGCAATGGACCTGCTTCCTGCGCAGAAGGTGACTGTGGTGGCAGGTCCGCTCCCCGTGCATCGGTCTCGGCGCCGCCGGCCGATGAGAGCGCGGCAGCCCCAGTCGCAAGCTCCGACGCCTCAACGCTCATCAATGAAGGCTGGGTGCGCTGCGCGTCCTGCGAGGCGTCTGTTCGGGGCGACGGGACGGGTTCGGTTTTGCCGTCACGAGCCACGCCCTCGCTCGCACCGCGAGCCCGCCGCGCCTGTGTGGGTTGCGTGCGCCAATTGGACGGCACCACACCGATCACGCCGTAGCCCTTCGGCAATCTGGACCAGAAGCGGCGGCGCGGCCCGCCCTCGCCGGTCGGGGCCGGGGCTGGGGTTGGGGCCGTTCGCCAGCCATCGGCGTGCGCCAACCGCGCGATGTCGAGACCCCAGGCCGTCGTCATCCGCAGCACATCGTCTTCGTCGGGGTAGCCGATGTTGTCCTGTGCAACGGAAACACCGCCGGCGCCCAGGCTTTGGTCACTGCGCGCTGCCTCGAAAACGCTCAGGTTCAGATCGCGCTCGGCGGCCGTCACGGCGCCTTCGTTCCAGATGATCCCCTCATCGCCCCAGGCAAATGCCCGTTGCACAGCGCCGTCCTGGTAGCGGGCCCAACCGTAGATGCCCAACTCAGGGTAGGACACAAAATAGCGGACATCCTCAAAGCGCTCCGCCAGCCGCTCCAGCATCGGCGTGCATCGGTCCACGAACCGCGCACTGACGGGGCATGGCAACGCCGTGCCGACCACAAGCACGGTACCGTCAATCGCCGGGGAGACGAACACGTAATGCTCGCCCAGCTCCGGATCGCGCAATGTCGTGAAGCCGGTATGCCAGTTGACCGTCTGTACGTGATCCAGGCTGAGCGCCGAAATGACCGCCTGGGCATCGTCGCTGCTGAGCACAATCCAGGCCGTGGTGGGCGGAAATGGCCGCGGTCGGTCGGGTGCCACCTCGGGATCACGCCGGGCAACGCGGACGGCCAAGATGAGGGCCGTGGCCGCGATCACCATGACAAGGGCACCAAGCGCGCCGAGAAGAACCCAGAATAAATGCGGTATTTCAGATATCACGGGCGCGCCCCTCGCAAATGCCGTAGACATCGATACGGAGGCGAATCTGCTCGCCGCAAGAACAGGTTAAACACTGTGGGAAACTATCGCCGGGCGCTTGTCGCACTGCCATGCGCCAGGGAGCGCCCCACAGACGGACAAAACTGAGGAGATCGCCATGCCCATTTTTGGCAGCGTGCCTTCCGTTTCAGCCGCACGCCATTCGCGCGCCGCACATCGGAACGACGATATCGATTTCGAGATCTTCGGGACGGAAATGCAATTCGTTGAGATCGAACTCGATCCCGGTGAAAGCGCAATTGCTGAAGCCGGTGCCATGATGGCCAAGGATGCAACCGTCACGATGGATACCGTCTTTGGGGATGGCTCCAAGGCGTCCGAGCAAAGCGGCTTCTTTTCCAAACTCGCCGGAGCGGGAAAACGGCTGATCAGCGGCGAAAGCCTGTTCACGACCGTTTTCACGCAAACCGGCGCTGGCAAGGCGAAGGTCTCATTCGCGGCACCTTATCCAGGGCACATCATCGCAATGAAGCTGGATGAGGTGGGCGGCACGCTCGTCTGCCAGCGTGACAGCTTTCTGGCCGCGGCTCGTGGTGTCGAGCTCGACATCTATTTCCAGAAGCGCGTCATGACCGGCCTGTTCGGTGGGGAGGGCTTTGTGATGCAGAGGCTGGAAGGCGATGGCTGGGTGTTTGTCCACGCCGGGGGCACCATCGTGGAGCGGGAGTTGAAGCATGGCCAGGAGTTGCATGTGGATACGGGCTGTCTCGCCGCCATGACGCCGAGCGTTGACTTCGATCTGGAACGCGCAGGGAGCGTCAAATCGATGGTGTTCGGCGGGGAAGGCGTGTTCTTTGCCCGGCTGCGCGGCCCCGGAAAAGTCTGGCTGCAAAGCCTCCCGTTCTCGCGGCTGGCTGGCCGGATCATGGCCAATGCGCCGGGTGTCGCCGGGGGAGGAACAGGCGAAACCTCACTGTTCAACGATTTCGGCGATTTCAGCGGCAGCGACGGCGGATGACGGCCATTGACGGCGGTCGACACCACCATCTCGCTGCGCCCATGGTTCTGCCACGGTCATGTTTGAGACCGCCGACCCGCCGTTTGGCGGGCGGGCAAACAGCGCCAAGGATGCTGGTGGGGACGTCCGCTCGGGTCCGCTGAGGGGGGCTGCCAGTGGGGCAGACGCTGCCAAGGCTGCTGGTGCTGACAGCGCCTGACGGGCCACACCAAACTGAACACGCGGTGACACCGATCAAACCTGCGTGCGGGATGGCGAAACTGTGGCGGGGTGTGCCTTGTGGGCCGTCCCGTCTAGACCCATGTGGGAGCCTGCGGCTGGGATCGTGCCCTCATGATGCGAGGGACCGTCTCCGGCATCGCGCAGCGTGGCAGAGCGGCGGCCAGACGGGACAGTCAGGCCCTGATTGCCTGCTCAGCGACGCCAGCCGCACTTGGGCCTCAACAACGATCACCACGGGATTTCCATGACATTACTGCTGCTGGGTGTCGGTCTTGCGGGTCTCGTGATCAGTGGAGACGTCTTCGTGCGCGGCGCAGTGGCGCTGGCCATGCGCCTCAATCTGCCAACGATGGTGATCGGCCTCACCGTGGTTGCCTTCGGCACCTCAGCGCCGGAGCTTGTGGTTTCGCTGGAGGCCGCACTCGGGCCTGCCCCCGGCATCGCGCTCGGCAACATCGTCGGCAGCAACATTGCCAACGTCCTGATCGTGCTTGGCATCCCGGCCCTGATTGCATCAACCGACTGCCATCAGCCGTTCGCGCGCAGCAACATGATGTTTGTGATTGGCGCGAGCCTGCTGTTCACCGGCTTCTGCCTGACGGGGCTTCTGCAATTCTGGCACGGGGCGGTGCTGTTTTCGCTGCTGGTGGCTTTCCTGGTGATCTCGGCACGGCGGGCACGCACAGACATGAGCCTCGCCTGCGATACGGAAGAGGAAGTCAAGGAGCTTTCCGATGGCATGACCACGCCACGGATGATTGCGTTCCTTTTGATCGGTCTCATCGGGATGCCATTGGCTGCGCACATTACGATCGATTCCGCGATCGATCTGGCGCGCACCTGGGGCGTGTCGGAGGCTGCAATCGGCCTGACGATCATCGCGCTCGGCACATCGCTGCCGGAACTGGTGACGACGGTGGCAGCGGCCTATCGCGGCCAATGCGGGCTCGCGCTCGGCAATGTGCTGGGCAGCAACCTGTTCAACATTCTGGCCATCTGCGGCCTCACGGCAATGGTGACAGATGTGCCGGTGCCACCCGTGCTGCAGCGCGTTGACCTGTGGGTCATGCTGGCCGCGACATTCGCGATCGCACCCTTCATCATCTACCGATTGAAGATCAACTGGGCGGCGGGTCTGGTGCTTGTGGCGTGTTACTTCACGTACATTGGTTCCGTTTATGCGCCGCGCGTGCTGGGAGCTGGCGCGGTCGTTGCCGGCACGTCGGCCGGTGAAGTGGGCGCCTCGAGCAGCGACCCGGAACGCCCACAGAGCGACGTGGCTGAGGCCGAGGGGGCCAACGGACCAGCCCGCCAAAGCGATCCCTCGGCCGGTGCATTCCGCGCCACCTTTTCGCGCGGCGACATGGCCGGCGCGGCCAACCAGTGACGCGGACCGCCCTGCGCTGATCAGTGCCTCGATCCAGCAGACACGACACCGGCGCTCCCTGTTGACCGGGAACCACCGAGCCGCCAAGCCTAGCATCAACGACCTGCGCGCTCGCCATGTGCGCAGGTCCTTGACCTGTGCATCCTTCGGAGACCCCTGCGCGATCCCGCGGCA
>CAZGNQ010000171.1:0-7717 GCA_964527285.1 uncultured Hyphomicrobiales bacterium
ATTCTCCACCGGGTTGTTGATCCCGATGTCGTGCACCTCGAAACCGGCACCTTCCATCATCATGCCAACGAGGTTCTTGCCGATGTCGTGAATGTCACCCTTCACCGTGCCGATCACCATTGTGCCGAGCTTGGGGGCGCCCGTCTCGGCCAGCAGGGGACGCAGAATGGTCATCCCCGACTTCATCGCGTTGGCTGACAGCAGCACCTCCGGCACGAACAGAATGCCGTCGCGGAAATCCTCGCCTACGATCCGCATGCCCTCGACCAGCGCTTCGGTGAGAACCCTGTAGGGTGCCCAGCCGCGCTCCAACAGGATGTTGGTGCCTTCGAGGATTTCATCCTTCAGACCGTCATAAAGGTCATCGTGCATCTGCTGCACGAGTTCATCGTCACTCAGCTCAGAGAGGATGATGTCTTCTTCGTCGGCCATGCGGGTCTCCCGTCGGTCTGCGCGGCACCGTAATCTCTGTATCGTCGCGACGCCGCGTTTCCACCATCGCCGGTACGACACGGTGGTGATCGCCTGCGACGCCTCACCGGTTTTGTCCGCCCGTGAGCTGAGCAGACAACGCTGCCACCGGATTGTCCATCGTCGCCATCGTCATAGCCTTGTGATCACCGGCCAACGCTGATTGCGGTCTGCGACCCAGGCGCAAGTGGCAACGTTGCCAGCGCTTTGGTCGTAAGTGGACACACGCGCATCGCAACGGGCGGCACCCGAACCGTTGGGTTTGGTCACCTGATCGACGACTGAGGATGCCGTACCGCAGACGCATGCACGGTTGACGGCGAACGCATCCGCCCCCGTCCGTCAGCCCTGAGCCAGGCGCGCGTGCGGGTGACGTTGTCCTGCCGGGCACCTGCGGGCGCCCCTCTCATCAGTAACACTGCTCAATGTGCGACAGGGCCTTGAGATGACGAATATGGATACTGCTCAAGCAGACGCCGCTGCGATCAGCGAGCCAGGCGAGACGGCCAGCGATGGCGCGACGACACGCAGCGCACGCCGACGGCGCGGCGGTGGCGCCGATGCGCGCCGCACCACCCGACGCGGCGGTGAGATCAAGGCCAATCCGGCCATCAAGCGGACGATGGCGCCATTTGAGGTGTTGTCTGAGGAGGCCGTTGAAGCCATTGAGCGCAATGCCGACCGGCTTCTTGCGGAAGTTGGCATCGACTTTCGGGACGATCCCGAGGCCATCGACATGTGGCGTGCGGCCGGTGCCAACGTCAGTGGAGAGCGGGTGCGCTTTCCGCAAGGCCTGTGCCGCGAGCTGATAAAGACGGCGCCGACACAATTCACGCAGGCAGCGCGCAATCCTGAGAAGTCCGTCCCCATCGGTGGCGACCACACGGTGTTCGTGCCCGTTTATGGTCCGCCGTTCGTGCGGGACCTGGATGGCGAGCGGCGGTACGCCCGGCTTGAGGACTTTGAAAACTTCGTCAAGCTGGCATACAACGCGCCGGCTCTGCACCATTCCGGCGGCACACTGTGCGAGCCGGTGGACGTGCCCGTGAATAAGCGTCACCTTGATATGGTGTACGCGCACATCCGTTACTCGGACAAGCCGTTCATGGGGTCCGTCACCCACCCCTCGAGGGCGCAAGACACCGTCGATATGGCAAAGATCGTGTTCGGCGAGCGCTTCGTTGACGAGAACTGCTGCGTCATCAACCTGATCAACGTGAACTCACCCATGGTGTTCGACGACACCATGCTGGGCGCTGCAAAGGTTTATGCCCGCGCCAACCAGGCGACGGTCGTCTCGCCCTTCATTCTGGCCGGGGCGATGTCTCCGGTCACGGTGGCCGGCACGCTGACGCAGGTGTTGGCGGAGGCCATGGCCGGCATCGCTTTCACGCAATTGTGCCGACCGGGCGCCCCGGTTGTGTTCGGTACGTTCGCCAGCTCCATTTCCATGCAGTCCGGCGCCCCCACGTTCGGCACGCCAGAGCCGGCGCTGGTGCTCTACGGTGCGGCGCAGCTCGCACGGCGCCTTGGGGTCCCCTTCCGCTCCGGCGGGTCGCTGTGCGGCTCCAAGGTGCCCGATGCACAGGCGGCCTATGAGAGCGCAAACACGCTCATTCCGGGCGTGATGGCCGGCGTGAACTTCATGCTGCACGCGGCCGGCTGGCTTGAGGGTGGCTTGGTCGCAAGCTACGAGAAATTCCTGATGGACGCCGACCAACTCGCCGCGATGCAGCGTTTTACCGAGGGCGTGGACACTTCGGAGAACGGGCTCGCCTACGACGCGCTGGTGGAGGTCGGCCCCGGCAATCACTTCCTGGGCTGCAACCACACCCAGAACAACTTCGAGAACGCGTTTTATCGCTCCACAGTGGCGGACAATAATTCGTACGAGCAGTGGGAAATGGAGGGCTGCCGTCGCGAGGAGGACCGGGCCAACGCCATGGTGCGCGAGCAACTCGCCGCATTCGAGGCGCCGGCCATCGACCCTGGCATGGACGAGGCGCTGCGGGACTTCGTGCGCAACCGCAAGGATAGCATGCCCGACGCGTTCAATTGAAAAGGCCCGCGAGTGGCGCGAGCTGTCGCCGACGAGATCCGGCACGATGTTGTGCGGGACGCGTTTAGGCTCAGCAAATGAACAGTACGGGCAATGCGGGGATCGAGGCGCCCACTCTTGGCGCCGAGGTCCTTGCCACCCTGAACGGGGCACTGGCTCCGCACGGAATGTGGGCTCGCGGCGCACTTTGCGTCCGTGCGAACGGCCCAGGTGCGGCGGTTCTGGCCCAGCGAGGCATACAGCCTCCGGCCACCGTCATCCTGGTTGGCCATGCAGGCCCCGCCATGTGGGCCGCCTTCCAGCGCGCGATGGACGCGCCGGGATCTGACAACGCGGCCACGGGCGGGACTACGCAGCCCACCGCGTCAGCCGAGCCCGAGCAGGGCTCTGCTCATCCCCTCGATGACTGGACGCGCACGGTGCTCACGCCCGTTGCCGTGGCCATGGACGCAAGCGCCATCTTCCCTTCCGATCGGCCCTATGCGCCGTTCCAGACGTGGGCGCGTGCCGTCGAGCCGGTCTGGCCGTCTCCACTTGGACCACTCATTCATTCCACGTACGGGCTATGGCATGCCTATCGCGCTGCATTCGTTTTTCCGGGCGAATGTGGGCTCGCGACGCCGGCCGATCGCGGCGCCAACGCGGCGCTTGCCCCAGCCGGCGCCGATGCCGGTGCACCCGCTCCCGACGACGCCTCCCCCTGTGCGACCTGCACCGATCAGCCCTGCCGGACCGCCTGCCCCGTCAACGCGGCTGCCCGCCCGGGTGGCCTGAACGTGCCCGCCTGCGTATCCCACCTGAGCACGCCCGACGGCGATGCCTGTTTCGCTTCCGGATGCCTGGCACGTGCGGCCTGTCCTGTCGGGCGCGCGTATGCTTGGCCGGAGACGCAGAACCGGTTCCACATGGCGGCATTCCTGCGCGGCCGCTTGGGCGGGTCGTGACAGATGGGAGGGCGGATCAAATGGCAAAGCGATGGTCGGTTATGTCGTCAGCCCTCGTGAGCCTTTGCGGGCTCGCCGTCCTCATTTCATGCTTTGAAACACCCACCGGGCGCAGCGCTCGGGCCAATGCCGCCTCGAACCTCGTCGATCTCGAGCTTGTCCTCGCCGTCGATGCGTCAGGCAGTGTCGATGCCAGGGAATACAAGCTGCAAATGGACGGCATTGCTGCGGCCATCACCGATCCTACCGTGGTGCAGGCGGCCACGAGCGGCCCAACAGGACGTGTCGCCGTGGCGCTTGTCGTCTGGGCCGATGCGACCCTGGCGCCTCAACTGAGCGAATGGGTGCTGATCGACGGACCGGAAAGTGCAGAACGCTTCGCCGCGCTTGCGTCAGGGTTCCCGCGCGAAGTCACCGGTGGCACTGGCATTGGTGCCGGTGTGGCGGCGGCCATGCGGTGGATGGATCGCAATCCCTGGCAGGCGCTGCGTCAGGTGGTCGATGTTTCCGGCGATGGGCGCGAGACCGTGGTGCGTGACGAACTGGCACCACTCATGATCAGGGCGCGGGGCATGGCCGGCCTGCGCAACGTGACGATCAACGGCCTTGCCATCCTGTCGGACGACGACAAGCTGGCCGATTACTACCGCGATGAAGTGATCACCGGGATTGGCAGCTTCGTGATGACAGCGCGCGGATTTGAGGACTTCCAGCGCGCCATGAAACGCAAGCTGCTGCGCGAAATGGCACTGCCGACGTCGTAGCGCCGCCCACTGGCCACCCCCCTCTCCCTGGTCGCCTATTGGCCACCCCTGGCCGCCCACGTCCCAGGCCCGGTAGCGCACAGCTCCTTGACCATTGCGGCTTGCCTATTGCGGGTTGTCTACCTTGGGTTGTCCTGCGCCCGCACTTTGGCAGCGCCCTCGGGCGGCTCAAGGCAGGGCAATGCGCGGGCCACGCACGAATGAAGACCATCCGCCAGCGCGCAGCGCACATCCTGCGCACCTGAGCGCTTCCACAATGCGTAATCCCGACCGTGCAACTGCGCCGCCCTGAGTGACCACGCTGCGCGGGCCAGATAGCCGGCCATGCGATCATCGGGATGACCGGAGCCCTCTGCAACGATCTCAGCCCGGCATTGTGGACGCTGCTCCGCGCCCAGCGGACCGCTGCAGGGGCGGGCCGCACTGGTGCACACCCAGCGTCCCGCGTCGTCACCCGCCGCCAGACGACGGCAGGCCGTGCCACGGTCCTCCGCCCTGATCCAGTTGTCCCACTCACTGCCGTAAACGGCCCGCGCTCGCCTCTTCCAGGCTGCAATCGCGCCCGGCACCGCGCGGAACGTGCGCGAGCCATGTGGTTCGCTTTCGGCGACGATGGGCCTAGCTTTGCAAATCTTGGCCAGCGCAACGCCCGGCCCAATCACGGTCAACGCCGCTGCAGTGACCGCGCACAAGAGCGCCAACACGTCCAATCGTCTGGATGCCGATCTCGACCCGATCACGACACACCCCCGCAGCTTTGCGTCAATCCCGCTGGAAAATGGCACTGGCGGTAAACCCTGCAATCACCGCGAGCACCACCGCCGTCAGACCGTAGAACAGCGGAAAATCAAAGGCATAATCATGCACGGCGCGCTCCAGACCCTGGCGCCTCAGCACCACACGTGAGCGATGCGTATCCAGATAGGCGCCATCACGGAACAGATGCACCGCGACATTGAACTGCCCAACGGAGACGTTGGCCGGCAAATCGAGCCTGGCACGAAAAAGCGACGAGCCTTTGAATGTCACGCCGGCGTCCGCAGAGCGATAAAGCCCCTGGCGTTGCTTCAGACGCACGAGCGCATCGCGGTAAAGTTCCACCTCGCCATCGGCAAACGTGGCGGCGGGCAGCAGCTTAAGGTTTTCAAAGCCGACACCAAGCCATCGGCGTATCGGCTTGCGCGCCAGCATGTCGGCAGGGCGCGTGGTGAGGATGCCGTAATAGCTCGGCACGGCCTTGAACAGCCGGGATTGCGTGTTCACCCAGATGCCAGCGACGCGCTCCTTGCGACGCACATTCACGCTCTGGCGCGGTCCCTCCACCACGATGGCCACATCGTAAGCGGGCTCTGCCGTGGCGAGCGGTCGTGCGCCGACGACCGTGCCGAACACGATGAGCTGGACGCCGGAAAAATCAGATTCGATGGCCACCTGACGGGTGGAGATATCCGCCTCCACACGCTCCCGCCCAAGCGACATCGGCAGGCCACTGGTGATGGCCTCCACCACGTCGGGTTCATCGCCAGATTGTGCAATGGCGCCGGTCGCGCCGAATGCCACGAGCACGCACATGATCAGCCCGGACGCCAGATGGCGTGCGCGTCGGAGCGGCGCGAACCCTCGCCGGGGGCCAGACCCGCACAGATCTGCGCTTGCGCCCGCTGCATCCTTAACGGAGTGCGCCTCCACGGTCATCACGCGCCCTCGCCGTTCGGTGCTGCGATCGCCGGAGCGATCGAGAACAGTTCAGCAGGCGTCACAACCAGCTCGAACGCGAGGCGGCCACACACGAGCAGGACCAGGATCGCCAGCAGGGCGCGCAACTGCTCGCCACGCAATCGCACCCCGGCGCGCACACCCAATTGCACGCCAACGACGCCCCCCACGATGAGGATGAGCGCCAGCACCACGTCCACCGTCTGGTTGGCGCTCGCATGTGCAATGGTCGCGAATGCGGTAACGAACAGGATCTGAAACAGCGACGTGCCGATCACCACGTTCGTCGGCACCCGCAGCAGATAGATCATTGCCGGCACCATGACGAAGCCACCGCCGACCCCCATCACGGCGGCCAGTATGCCAATGAGAAAGCCGAGCACCAAAGGTGGCAGCACCGAAATGTAGAGCTTGGAGCGGTGAAACCGCATCTTGTAGGGAAGATGGTGAAGCCAGCCATGTTCGCCAGCCTTGCGCACCCCGGTCGAACGGCCCGCGCGCACGTTGCGGATGGCATTGACGCTTTCAATCAGCATCAAGCCGCCGACGATGCCGAGGAACGTCACATAGCCCAGCGAGATGAACAGATCGATCTGACCGATCTGGCGCAGGATACTCACGATCTGCACGCCGATGGCGGCGCCCGCCACACCGCCGATGAGCAGGACCACGCCGAGCTTCACGTCCACATTGCCCCGACGCCATTGCGCCAGTGCGCCCGTGATGGAGGAGGCGACGATCTGGTTGGCACCTGTCGCCACGGCAACGGCCGGCGGGATGCCGGCAAAGATCAAAAGCGGCGTCATCAGGAAGCCGCCACCAACACCGAACACGCCCGACAGGAATCCCACGCCAGCGCCCATCGCCAGGATGGCAATGAAATTGACGGAGATTTCCGCGATCGGGAGATAAATTGTCATGGTGCACCCCGCCACGGGGTCAGACTGAACTGAACCGACAGGCGGGCCGGGCACCTGCCTGAACGACCGCACCGCACACCGCTCGATGAACAAGCGCCCGCGATGCCCGATGCCAGTCATCCCGGTCTGCGGTGTCTGTCAGCATTTTGCAGCCATCGCAATGGACCAGACGGGCAGGCTGTGGGCTTGCGTGGTGGCACGTGTTCGAGATGCCGCCAGCGCGGAGCCCGTTCGACCCGTAACCGGGTTGCCCCACGGCAACGAAAAACCCCGTGCCAACCGGATGGAGACGGCTGGCACGGGGCTGGCTGGTGAACGTCCGCCTTGGGGTCGGCACGACAGAGTGGGGCAACGCAGCGTGCCATTGAACGGACGCCCAACCAGTTGGAAGGGCCTCAGAGTTCGTTCGATTGAGGCGTCATCGCCTGGCGCGAAAGATGAACGTCAACACATAGAGCGAGAGGTTGTTCGCCATTTACCCGTGTGCCGAACAACCTCGTGCGGCGCCAGATCGGTGGACCTGATCAGACCCGCGCGGCGGCACGCTCCAGGCTGCGCAGCAGTTGGCTGGACAAACGCCCCTTCGGGATCAGTCCGTTTTGAGCCTCAAACCGGCGCAGCGCTTTGGCGGTGCGCGGCCCCCAGGCCCCATCAACAACGCCGACATCGAAGCCGAGTTTCTTAAGGGCCGTCTGTGCCCGGGCGACAGGGCTCGCAACCACCGCGGGCCGATCCGCAACAACGGATGGGCTCGCGCCGATCAACCGTGAGACCTCGGCAAAGGCGGCTGCGTTGGCCGCCGTTGTCGCATTCGAAGCGCTATCAGCAGCGGCGGCAGGTGCC
>CAZGNQ010000172.1:0-7679 GCA_964527285.1 uncultured Hyphomicrobiales bacterium
AGCGGGCGAAGGGCTGCAACGTGCTGCATCCGATGGGATGGGACGCATTCGGCATGCCGGCGGAAAACGCGGCCATTGCGAACAAGTCGCATCCTGGCACGTGGACCTACGACAACATCGCGACCATGCGCGAGCAGTTGAAGTCCATGGGCCTGTCCCTCGACTGGTCGCGCGAGTTCGCCACCTGCGATCCGGAGTATTACGCCCAGCAGCAGCGCCTGTTCCTGGACATGCTGGACGCAGACCTCGTTTATCGCCGTCGTTCCAAGGTGAATTGGGACCCGGTCGACCAGACCGTCCTCGCCAACGAGCAGGTGATCGATGGGTGTGGCTGGCGATCGGGCGCGCCGGTTGAGCAGCGCGACCTTGAACAGTGGTTCTTCAAGATCACGGCGATGGCCGACGATCTCCTCGATGCGCTGGAGGGCCTGGAGCGCTGGCCGGAGAAGGTGCGCCTGATGCAGGCGAACTGGATCGGGCGCAGCGAAGGTCTGGCCTTTGCCTTCCGGCTGCAGGGGGCGCCAGAGGGGTTTGATACGCTGCCCGTTTACACAACGCGGCCCGACACAGTGGAAGGCGCCACGTTTGCGGCCATCGCAGCCGACCATCCACTCGCCAAGGCCCTATCGGAAGCCAACCCTGATGTTGCGGCCTTCTGCGAGGAATGCCGGCGGATGGGAACTTCAGCCGCCGACCTGGAGACGGCAGAAAAGCTGGGGCTCGATACCGGCCTCACGGTCGTTCATCCGACCAATCCGAACCGTGCACTGCCCGTCTTCATCGCAAACTTCGTACTGATGGACTACGGGACCGGTGCCATCATGGCCGTGCCCGCACATGACCAGCGCGACCTGGATTTCGCCCGCAAGTACGGCGTCGACGTGGTGGATGTTTTCCATGCGATCGACGACGACACGCCGGTCGGCGACACGGCCTACGTTCCGCCCAAGACCCAAGCCGTGCGCTACGTGAACTGGATCGAACCCGGCACGCACGAGATGACGGGCGAGGAGGCGATCTCTGCCACCGTCCGCGCTGTCGAGGCCGCGGGCTGGGGCACCGCCCAGGTGCAGTACCGCCTGCGCGATTGGGGCGTTTCCCGCCAGCGTTACTGGGGCTGCCCCATCCCCGTCGTGCACTGCCCGGACTGTGGGATCGTGCCGGTGAAGCGCGAGGACCTACCCGTCCGCCTGCCCGACGACGTCACATTCGACCGGCCGGGAAATCCCCTGGACCGCCATCCCACGTGGCGCGATGTCGATTGTCCGAACTGCGGCAAGCCTGCGAAACGCGAGACCGACACATTCGACACGTTCGTCGATTCTTCCTGGTATTTCGCGCGCTTCTGCTCGCCGCGTGCCGAGACGCCCGTGGACACAGATGCCGCAAACTACTGGCTGCCGGTCGATCAGTATATCGGTGGGATCGAACACGCGATCCTTCACCTGCTGTACTCGCGGTTCTTTACGAGGGCGATGAAGGAGACCGGGCACCTCGACCTGAAGGAACCCTTCGCCGGACTGTTCACCCAGGGCATGGTGAACCACGAAACCTACAGGGCCAACGACGGCACCTGGCTCAGCCCGGCCGAAGTTGTCATCGAAACGAGCGGAGAGGAACGCAACGCCCGCCACGCTGAGACCGGCGCGCCGGTGACCATCGGCGCGGTGGAGAAGATGTCCAAGTCGCGTCGCAACACCATCGATCCCTCGGAGATCATTGGCACGCTGGGAGCCGATACGGCCCGTTGGTTCATGCTGTCGGACAGCCCGCCCGAACGTGATGTGCAATGGACGGAAGCCGGCGTTGACGGCGCGTATCGCTTCCAGCAGCGCGTCTGGCGTCTCGTGAATGACGTCTATGAACTGACGGCACCGACTGACGATCCGCAGGCATTGCGCGTGGCGGCCGGCTCGCTCGACGCTTCTGCCCATCCGGCCGCTCACGCCTTGCGCCAACAGGCCCACCGCGCCGTGTCTCAGATTGAGGGCGACATCGAGGGCCTGCGCTTCAACCGTGCCGTCGCGCGGATTTTCGAGTTGGCGAATGCCCTCAGCTCAGGCCTGAAAGACGTGGAGGAGGGCGGCCGACCTGCGTTGTTCGAAGCCGCCAGCTTCCTGACGCAGATGATCGCGCCGATGATGCCGCATCTGGGTGAAGAGTGCTGGTCGCGGCTTGGCTACAACAGATTGCTCGCCCTTGAGCCCTGGCCGGAGGCTGATCCCGCGTTGCTCGTTGACGATGTCATGACCCTTCCCGTACAGGTCAATGGCAAGCGCCGGGGGGAAGTGTCGGTGCCGGTCGGCGCGGGCGAAGACGCGATCCGCGCGGCAGCTATGGATGTCGAGAACGTGGCGCGTGCCATCGGCGACAAGCCCATCCGCAAGTTTATCGTGGTGCCGAACAGGATCATCAATGTCGTTGTTTGACGCCAGATCTCGGCGCACCTCGCGCACCAGCCTTTGCGGCGCCGTGGTGGTGATCGCCGCCTGCATTGGGGCCGCGGGCTGCGGCTTCCAGCCACTCTATGCTGAGCGCACGGACGGCACGTCCACGGTGGATGCGCTGGACGGTTTGAAGGTTGCGCCCATCAAGGGTCGGGTGGGGCAACAGTTGCGCAATCAGCTCATTTTCCTCGCTGGCGGTGGGGAAGAACCGATCAACCCGATCTACCGGCTCGATATCGCGCTTCGCCAGTCCGCGCGCTCAATCCTGGTTCAGGTCGATGGCGAGGCGAGCGGCCGTCTTCTGGTTTTGCGGGCGAACTACAGGCTCACAGACCTGGCGACCAAAACAGAGATCGCAAAGGGCAGCGGCGCCGCACAGGCCGCGTTTGAGAAGTTCGATGAGGTCTACGCCAATCAGCGGGCGCAACGCGATGCGGAAAACCGCGCAGCTAAGGAGCTGGCCCGCTCCATCCATACGCGGGTTTCGGCGATCCTTGATCGCGGTGGACAGTAGACAGCTCCGGCGCCAAAAACACTCTGCAGTACAGTGCCGGGCCGAAGCACCAGGCGACCGGGCCATAGAGCCGATGGGTGGGTCCGTGATGGCGGTCGGCTGATGGCAATCCTCAAAAGCGAGGATCTAGAGCGCACGCTTGCACGAAACGCCCTCCCGGGCGCGCGGTGCATTCTGCTCTATGGGCCGGAGAGCGGTCTGGCGCGCGAGCTGGCGGACGGCATCGCCGCAGCCTTCAGCAAAGCATCACGCGCTGCTGCCGAGGTGATCACTCTGGACGAGGCCGAACTGGCCGAAACGCCAGACCGGCCCGCCGTTGAATTGCTCACGCCCTCCATGTTCGGTGACCCGAAGATCGTGAGGGCCGTTGCCAGCACCAAGCTGAAAATCGACATCGTCGAGACCATTCTGGACGCACGTGCGCTGGATGGTCTGTTCATCGTGCTGGCGGGTGAGCTGAAGAAGGACGCCAAGCTGCGCAAACTTTTCGAAAGCGCGCCGTCTGGCTTGGCCGTCGCGTGCTATCCGGACGATGCCAGCTCCGTCGCCCAACTGATCGATGACGTCCTGGCTGCGCATGACCTGTCAATCGACGACGACGCGCACAGGCTGCTTGTCGATCTTCTGGGGGCAGATCGCCGCGTGTCGCGGGGTGAAGTCGAGAAACTTGCGCTTTATGCGCGCGGTCAGACCACGATATCTGCGCAGAACGTCGCCGAGGTGGTTGGCGACGCCAGCGACAGCGGGCTCGATGATATTGTCTTTGCGGCGTGTTCTGGCGATGGGCCGCGCGCCATCCAGCAGTACGATCGGCTCGTTGCGTCCGGCACGGCCGAGCAATCCATTCTTCTGGCGGTCGAGCGTCACTTGATCCGGCTGCACGGCATGGCGCTGAAGGTCGAAGGCGGGCAAAGCATCGACAGTGTGCTTCAGAGCACGAGGCCGCCGATCTTCTTCAAGTCCAAGGCCACCTTCAAGCGACAACTTGCACTCTGGAGCCGAACGGGTCTCACGGCAGCGTTGAAACGGTGCGCGCAAACGGTTCGCACCTGTCGCACAGCCACGCCGCTTGAGGCCGCCGCCGTGCCGCAGATGCTGCTTGCGATCGCGGCCATGGCCGGGCGACGCCAACGGCGCATGTGACGCGCCGAGGGTCGACTACTCGTCGGGCGCCATCACGTAGGTCATCAGGCGCTGGCGAATGTACTCGAGCTGATCGAAGTTCCCGTACTTGATCGATAGCGATCCGCTCTCGCCAGAACCGGGCTTCACCTCGACCCTGAGGCCGAGCGATTTGGTCAGCTCATCCTCGAAGGCGACCGTATCCGCGTCCTTTTCTTTTTTCTTCCGCAACGTTGCTCCAGGCCGGCCGCTGGCGTCGCGGTTCTGGACCAGAGCCTCGACTTCGCGGACCGAAAGTCCACGGTCGACGATCATCGCCGCGAGTTCTTCCGCGTCCGCTCGGCCGACAAGGGCGCGGGCATGACCAGCCGTGAGGACGCCAGCCTGGAGGAACGCCTGCACGCTTTCCGGCAGCCGCAACAGCCGCAACGTGTTGGCGAGATGGCTGCGGCTCTTGCCGATGATGCGACCCAGATCGTCCTGCGTGTATCCAAAACGGGAGATCAATTCGTGATACCCGCGCGCCTCCTCGATGGCATTCAAGTCGGTGCGCTGCACGTTCTCGATGATGGCCAGTTCAAGAACGTCCTGGTCCGTCAGATCGCGCACGATTGCCGGCACCACCGAGATGCCAGCCTTCTGTGAGGCGCGCCAACGGCGTTCGCCCGCGACGATTTCGTAGCCGCCGGTGGCGAACGGGCGGACAATCAGTGGCTGGACCACGCCCTTCTCGGCGATGGATCCCGCCATCTCCTCCAGTTCCTCCTCAGGAAAGGAGGCGCGCGGGTTGAGCGGCGAAGGCCGGAGTTGCTCGATCGGGATCAGACGCTGCTGGCCTTCCGTTGGCAACATCTGCGTGGCCGGCCCGCCATCTCCCATCAATGAAGCAAGCCCACGCCCCAAACGTCCCGATTTTTGCGCCGCTGCCGACATATCGTCCCCCAGAATTTATCTTCCCTCCCGTTCAGCGGGTCATGCCGGCGCCCATGGATGGTCGCTCATTCCGCCGAACAGGGCTAACGCAACATGCACACGCCATTGACGCGGCGCCGAAGAAAGCCGGCGGCAGTTTTCCGCCCGCGGTTCGCGATGGACGCAACCGCGCCCTTCGCCATGACGCCGGCCGCCCGGACCCCCCGCAACGCCGGCCCGCCGCAAGCGCGCTAGGCCGCGAGAAAAGCCCGCTCACGCTCAATGATTTCGCCCGCCAGCTCGATGTACGCTTGGCTGCCCGGGCACTTGTTGTCGTAGAGCAGGATCGGCTTGCCGTGGGATGGCGCCTCGGCGATGCGGATGTTGCGCGGGATCATGGTCGCGTAGACCTTCTCCCCGAAAAAGTTGCGCACCTCAGCCGCCACATCGTTGGAAAGGTTGGTGCGCGGGTCATGCATCGTCAGCACGACGCCGTGGATCTCCAGGCTGGGATTGAGCGCGGCGCGCACCTGCTCGATAGTCTGATGGAGTTGTGAAATGCCTTCGAGTGCGAAAAATTCGCACTGTACCGGCACCAGAACCGCCTGCGCTGCCACAAGTGCATTGAGCGTCAAGGCGTTGAGCGACGGCGGGCAATCAATCAGAACGTAAGTGAAGCGCTCTTCAATCGGTTGTATGGCCTGCTGGCCAATCATTTCCGTCAAGGCATCGCGCAGACGGAAGTTCTTGCTGTCCTCAAAGAGGATTTCGCTCTCCAGACCGACAAGATCGGGATTGGCGCAGATCGCCAGCAGCCCCGGCACGATGGTCGGCACCGCTGCGTCCAGGATCGTGCTTTGACGCAAAAGAATATCGTAGGTCGTGCGGACGCGCGTATCTTCGCCGATGCCGAGGCCCGTGCTGGCGTTGCCTTGCGGATCGGTGTCGATCACGAGAACGCGCTCACCGATTGCGGCAAGTGCGGTGCCGAGATTGATGGCAGTCGTTGTTTTGCCGACGCCACCTTTTTGGTTGGCCACAGCCAGAATGCGCAGTCCGGTCTGATTTGAAATCAGCGCGCTCATTGCGTCCGTCCCCTTGTTCGCCCGATGGCGCCATTTCGCCGGTTACGCGCACTCACACTGCACTCAATCGCAAGGTCCACTAGTGCGCGCGGGACGCGGGTCGTCCGGCCGACCGATATCTCCAGCCACCGGCAGCTTGATGTCCACGATGCGCGCGTCGGGATCTGTCACGCTTTGGTGCAGAACCACTTCACCCAGAGCACCAGCCCGATCACGATGCACGGCATCCACCTCCGCATCCACACCGCGGCCCTTGAGAAACAACCCACGCACACGCCCAGCGTCGACAGCGGCGTCCGGCGCTGCGCGTCCACCTTGCGCATTGCCGAGCATGACCAACGCATGGGCTATAAGGTCCGACAACGGCGCGAGCGCCCTTGCCGTGAAAACAACCTCGCAATCGGAAACGGCGGCGCCGCGCGATGCCGGAACACACTGCGCGAGCGTCACATCCTCGATACGGCTTTGGAACACTTTAACTTGGTGAGCCAACTCCAATTGACGAATCACATCGCGGAGAAAGGCACATTTTCGGGCGTTGCTTTCAATTAACGATATCGAAACGCTCGAATCACCTTTGCATAATATCGCAATAATGAGGCCAGGGAAGCCAGCGCCCGATCCCATATCGATCCAAGCGCTCGGATAGCGGGCGAAACGCCACAGTTGTGCGCTATCTGCAAAATGCCGCAGCCAAATTTCATCGAGTGTCTTGGGGGCGATGAGATTTTTGATCGGCTGCCAGCGCTTTAAAAGTTCTTCATACACCTTTAGGTCTTGAAGTGTTTCACGTGAAACTTTGAATTGCGCTTGAAACGATTCAGGACCGAACGGCGGTCGCAGTATTGTGGTCATTGCAACCGCCCCTTTTTCCTCATCGCACCGCTCTTAATGCGCCGAGGATGTCGTCACGGCTGGTGTATCAGCACCGTCTTGTGGATTTGAGGAACGTCGACGGCAGTGGGACAGGACCAGCAACAATGCTGCCGGCGTCACGCCGTCGAGTTGCCCCGCTTGCGCCACGGTCGCCGGGCGATGGCGTTCAAACTTCTCGCGCATCTCGTTTGAAAGCCCAGGGATCGCACTGTAATCGAGGTCACGCGGAATACGCACCTGCGCGTCCCGTTGATAGGCCGCAACATCCGCCGCCTGACGGTCCAGATAAACAGCGTATTGCGCATCAACAGCCACCTGAGCCCAGATTTCAGGCGTAACGCCTCCAAGCTCAGGCCAGATCCGCCGCAAGTCATCGGCGCCAATATCGGGAAAGGACAAAAGCGCAAATGCGGAACGGCGACGGCCATCGCGGTTCATGCGAATGCCGTGGCGTGCAGCCTCCCCAGGTGTGAGGGTCAACGCCTCAAGCTGCGCACGCGCCTGCACCAAAGCCTCCTGTTTGGCGCTGAACGCCTGCGCGCGCTCTGCCCCGACGCAACCCAACTGTAGGCCGAGCGGTGTCAAACGCTGATCGGCGTTGTCGGCGCGCAACCGCAGCCGGAATTCCGCCCGCGAGGTGAACATACGATACGGCTCACGCACACCGCGTGACGTCAGGTCGTCATTCTGCACACCTTTGTACCCTCCGCGCGGCGGGCCGAT
>CAZGNQ010000173.1:0-7660 GCA_964527285.1 uncultured Hyphomicrobiales bacterium
CACCGACCGATGCCGGAGCCGCAACGCGTGCACCGACCGATGCCGGAGCCGCAACACGTGCGCCGACCGACGCCGGAGCCGTGACTGGCCCGATGTTTGCTGCAGTCCTGTCAAGAGCACCCATACCGTTCTCTCCCCTTAAGGTTACCGGTGACGGGGTGACCCTACGAAAGCTTGAGTTCGAAGTGCAACAATTAACACCGGCCACGACCAGTGTTCACGCGACTGTCATGAGCGTAGATGCGGCCAATTACTCGCGCATAGCACGTGTTTCACCAATCGATGCATTCGACCGCGTGGAGCGGATTCTGGGCGTGTTTCGTCGCACCCTTGAGCAACATGGCGGTACGCTCATCGACACGGCCGGCGACGGTGCACTGGCCCACTTTTTGTGTCATCATGCCGCACTCAAATGTGCAATTAGCGTTCAGCAACAGGCCGCCTGTGAGCCTGCGTCCGAGGGTCCTGGCTTGCCTCTGCGCATTGGCATCGCGCGCGGCCAGGTCCTCAAACGCGCAGAACGTGTGTTCGGTCAGCCGTTGACCGATGCCGTGCGCCTCCAGTCCATGGTTCAGCCAGGTTGGATCGGCCTGTCGCACAGCCTGCATGCGCTGTGCTTTCAAACCGTCTCACACCACCGCGCACGTGCCTTCT
The DNA here is from genome assembly GCA_964527285.1 of uncultured Hyphomicrobiales bacterium. Taxonomy (GTDB): domain Bacteria; phylum Pseudomonadota; class Alphaproteobacteria; order Rhizobiales; family CAZGNQ01; genus CAZGNQ01. The sequence continues at coordinate 655 of CAZGNQ010000173.1, forward strand.
CCGGATCGCCCAAACTTGGCGAGCCGCACATGCGAGGCGTTGAATTTGATCCCAACGGGCTCGCGACCGACATCGAGAACCGGGGGAGGGAGGGCACGTCTCGTCAAAAGGTCCATTTGGGCATGCGGACCCAGGTTGATCTGATGCCGTCATACGGCCTCAACAGCCGCTGCCGCGATCGCATGATGATGGGGCTCGTGAGCGCCCTGCTCCGCCGCGATTTCGATGCCCGGCTCGGCAGCTTTGTCAGTGGCCTGGACGAGTTCTTCGAGCGCGCGCGCGGTGATGGCGAGCTGACCAGCGACTACGCCGTGCTCCTGGATGCCACGCCCCACAGCGACGATGGCCTCGCCTTGACAGTTCTTTCCCGCCTGTCGGGAGCACTTCTGGCGTCGCGCAGTTATGACGCCGACCGGATCAATGATCTGGGCGAAGGCCTGGGGGGCGTCGGTTCGATGATCGCGGAGATCATCGAGGCTGCGGAAGTGAATCTGACCCGCGCCGCGCCGCACACGCCGATCGGCATCTTCCAGCAGTGCATGATCGTCCGGCGTGACCTCAACACCTTTCAGCGTGATCGCGTCGTTCACGCGATCAGCGCCATGCGCAACGCCGTCGCAACTGACGATCGCCAAGCCAGGGCGCATGCGCTGCTGGCACGTGCGCTTGCCATCGCGTGGCGTTTCCGTTGGCCGACCAGCGGGAGTGAGCCTTCGGAGGACGCGCCTGAAGGCAACAACAATCCCGCAGAAGCGCCGCTGGACGAGGCCCTACGGCACGCCGAATTGGCCGTCTCATTGGACCCAACGGATCCCTACTGCGAAGCGCAACTTGGCTTCGTGCACTTCTGGGCGGGAGACCATGCGGCCGCGGACCGATCCTGCGAGCGGACCCTGAGGCTTGACCCCGACAACCCGCTGACTGTTGCGGATACGGCTAAGGTGATGTCGGCACTCGGCCGCAATGCTGAAGCCGTGGCCATGCTTGAGCATTCGCTGGCCCGCGACCCGACCGACGCGGACTACCGACTGTGGTATCTGGCGGACTGTTTTTTCACCGCCGGTGAGTACCGCAAGGTGATCGGTGTGAGCGCACACATGCGCAACCCGGCGCAGATCCAGAGGCTTCTTGCAGCGAGTTGCGCTCAACTGGGCTGCGATCCCAGCCGTCACGTGCGCCGGATCCTGCAGGAGCAGCCGGAGTTTTCCGTCGCTCGGTGGATCGGGGTGCAGCCGGTCAAGGCCACCAGGGACATGGAGATCTTTCACGACGCGCTGATCAAGGCGGGCCTTCCGGCCTGAGCCTGGCAGATCCCGATTACCAGCGCCGAGACAATCGCATGTTTTTAATATCTTTTTCATATTCACCAATCCTGTCACGGACATTGCAGCGTAGTTTGCAGCGAGTAACAAAAGACGCTTTAGGCAGGAGAAAAATTACATGCCGCTCCATGCTGTGTCGGACACCGGACCCGTTGAGTTGTCACACCAGCCAAATGGGACGCTGGGGTTGTCCCAGCGCGCGGTGGAGCGGCTCGCACGGCTCGGGCATCAGAAAACTCTGGCGGAGGGTGATATTCTTTTCCGCGAAGGCGATGCCGCCCGTTCCATCTACCTGGTCCGCAGTGGTCTGCTGGAAATTTCCGTCCTTGCGCCAACAGGACGTCGCATGATCCTGAATTATACTGGTCCCGGCAGCCTCATCGGGGAGATCGCCGTGTTCACGCCAGGCGGGCGCACGGCCACGGCCTGCAGCGTCCGCCAGTCGGTCATCGATGCGATCCCCGCCGAGCAGTTCCGCCAGTTCGTCTGCGCGGACCCGGCCTTGAGCGACGGCATGATGCAACTGATCGCGAGCCGACTGCGGTGGGTGTCCGACCAATTGCGCGAACGCACGGAGTTACCGGTCAGGGTGCGGGCTGCCCGTTGGCTGCTCAAGCTGCTGGCGGCCGAAGGCGAGGTCGCGGGGTCTTCATCAGTTGGCACGGTTGGCCAAGCCCTGCGCGTCTCGCAAGGTGAACTGGCCGACGCCGTGGGTGCGACGCGAGAAACGGTCACCCGGCTGCTGGGCGAATGGCGCTCGAATGGGTGGCTGGTGATCGGCCATCGCGCCATCTTTGTCGTGGATCGTGAGGCCATTGAAGCGCTGGCCGGCGAGGATCTGCCAAGCGTTCGCACCCGCCAAACGTCCGCCTAACCGGACACAGGCCCTAAGGACGCCACCCACGGTAGGGCGCGCCCCACGACACTTGAGGATTATGCCAGCTCAGAAACCTATTCGGAGCACCGAACCGGGGCGCTGCGTGCCAACGCCCACGGCCATTCGCGGTGGCGCACGCCGGTCAGGCGGCATCACGGGCGTCGAAGGACCCCTCGTTCAACGCAATCTCCAGGTAGACAGCGCGCAGCGCACGCGTGATGGGACCGGGCTTGCCGTCGCCAAGGGTCACGCCATCAATCGCCACCACCGGACCAACGAACACCGATGCTGAGGTGACGAACGCCTCCGCCGCATCCTGGGCCTCCTCGATCGTAAAGGCGCGCTCCTCCACCTTGATCTGGCGTTCACGCGCCAGCTTGAGAACGGCGGCACGCGTTATGCCATGCAGGATTTCGTTGCCCAGGTGCCGCGTGACGATCGTGCCATCACGGGTCACGATGTAGGCGTTATTGGATGTCCCCTCCGTCACGTGGCCGTCCTCCACCATCCACGCGTCATTGGCGCCGGCGTTCAACGCTGCCTGCTTCGCCATGCTCGGTGCCAGCAGACCAACCGTTTTGATATCGCGCCGCTTCCAGCGCATATCCGGCACAGAGATGATCCGCAGCCCGTGCTCAGCCACGGGGTTCTCGATGAGCGATTTGGCTTGCGTGAACATCACAAGACTTGGCGCGGGCTCTGCCGGATAGGCAAAATCGCGCTCGGCCGGCCCGCGGGTCGCCTGCAGATAGATGATGCCTTCATTCAGGTCGTTGCGCTCGATGAGTTCCATCTGCGCTGCAACGATCGCGTCGTCAGTGGCGGGCGCCGGCATGTCCAGTTCGTCCAGCGAGCGGTGCAACCGGGCAAGATGCGCCGCGTTGTCGATCAGGCGGCGATTGAGGACGGACGAGACCTCGTAAACGCCGTCGGCAAACAGAAAGCCGCGGTCGAAGACGGAGATCTTTGCATCCGCCTCGTCGACGAACGCGCCGTTGACATAAACAATGCGGCCCATTGGTTGGTCCTCTCATCAGGGCAGGCAACGCCTGTCGAAGTGCATGTTCCCATGGTAGGCCACGTCGACACTTTGCAACAGGGGTGCGGCGCAGCGGGTGCATCAGCGCCAGGGTGAAAGATCAACGGGGCTCCGGGCCGCTAGTGTGCGAGACTAGCAGTGTGCAAGACTGCCAGAGTGAAAGACTGCCGGGGTGAGAGACCGCCAATGTGCCAGCGGCGTGCCCGCGCAGCCCAACGCCCAGCCAGCCCCAGCCCGCGCACCGACAGGCCAAGCGAAAGCGGAGCAAGCCATGCTGCTCATTGTCGCGCACACCCCGTCTCCCAACCTCGAACGACTTGGCGCAGCGATTGAGGCTGGCGCCAGCGCCGAGATGGACGCGCCATCTAACGTGCGCAGATTGTCCCCCTTTGAAACAACGCCGGACGATGTAAAACGCGCCGCCGGCATCATACTCATGACGCCCGAAAACCTTGGCTACATGAGCGGCGCGCTGAAAGACTTTTTCGACCGGGTCTATTACCCCTGCCTGGAGGAGACGCAGGGGCTCGCCATGGGCGTTCTCATCCGTGCCGGGCATGACGGCAGGGGCACGCGTCGCGCGATCGTGACCATCACGACCGGCCTGCGTTGGCGCGCCGTTGCACCTTTCGTGGTGTGCAAGGGCCCATTCGACGAGGCGTTCATCGACGAGGCGCGAACGCTTGGCGAGACCATGGGCGCGGGCACGGCGTTGGGGATTTTCTGATCCGCGCGCCCGACCCCCTTCCCCCCCGGGCTTTGCCACTCAGGCCGATACGTACCGGCGTTGAATTGGCATGCGGCGAGCGCGCACGCAGGCCGATCATCAACGCAACGTTCAATCCGCGGGCCGAAGCGCATCGACAACGCCAGAAATCAGGTTTTCGTCCGCAAGCCGGACCGGATCGACCCCCGTCTCATCTTGTGCCGCCTCAATGGCGCCGATCAGCCCGTCGAGCCAAGCTGCGTTCGCGCGCGCAGCCGCCACTGCCTCCTGCGGGGACATGCGCTCAAACGTCACCACGCTGCCCGGCGGCACCTGGGCGAGGCGCTCAAGATCACATCCGATGACCGTAGCAATCTTGGTGTAGCCGCCGGTCGTCTGACAGTCAGCCATCAGGACGATGGGCTGGCCATCACCGGGAACCTGTATGGCCCCCGGTACGGCAGCGTCCGACGCGATGTTGGGTCCGAAACCAAGCGCTGTCGCGTGCAGGATCCGCGGCCCCTCAAGGCGCACCCCCATGCGATCGCGTTTCTCCGTCACCCTCCAGTGGGCGGAGAAGAATTCATCAAGCGCTGCGCTTTCGAAGGCATCGGACTGTGGGCCAGCAACCGCCCGAAGTGCGCAAGACGAGCGCGCGCTCCCTCCCAAACCCGTCGCCGCACCGAGCATTCGGGCCACCTCCGTGAAATTCGTTGGCGCAATGCGCGCGCGCGCCGCGGCCGGATTGGCATTCAGCGGCTCCACAGAAGAGACAGCATTATCCTGCCGCGGGGCTGCCTTGAGGTCGAGATAATCTCCGGCCACCAGCGCACGGCCCGCGACCCCACCCAGGCCCGCACGCGCCAGCGTGGCGTGGCTGGCGAGCGTGCGTGGCAACGCCCATTCGCCATTGATCGCGAGCAGCCCGATGCCGGCTGAACAGGGCGCGGCGACGATAATCTGCGCGCCCGCTGGAACGGTGACGGCTTCGTAGGGCCCGACCTGAAGGATGCGGCTCAGCTCAGGCACGCCGGCCCAGACCTCAAAACCGGGGCAGGCCCCGCCGACCGCAATCCGCAAAGGCTGGCCGATCACCTCCAGGGTGAGCCCCATCAGAACGAATTCAATGCCAGCCGCTACGTCGACCTCTGGCGCGCGTGGAGACGTGCCGATACTGACGTCGCACGCCGGATTGCCGTCATCGGAAAACCGCACCAGAGCATTCAAAACGCGCAGCGTGCTCGCCAGGAGCGTGCCGGAGACCGGGATGCCACGGTCACGGAAGCCGGATCGCCCCAGGTCCTGCAAGGTGGCCCCCGGCCCGGTGCGCACCACGCGCAAGCCCGGCGCCCCGGGGCTGGACACCGATGGACTGCCACCCGTGGCGGAGGCTCCACTTGCGGGGCTCAATTGTTCTCTCCGCCATGGCGTGCTTGCGATGCGTGGAATTCATCCTCGGTAATGGCGTGAAAACGGACGCGGTCTCCGGCGGCGATGAGCGCGGGTTGCCGGCGCGAAGGATCGAAAAGCCGCTCTGGCGTGCGCCCAATAATGTGCCATCCGCCTGGCGATTCCAGCGGGTAAATCACGCTCATGCCCGCGGCGATGGCCACCGAGCCCGCCGGGACGCGCAACCGCGGCGTTGAAAGACGCGGCCGGTCAATCGCGGCGTCGAGCGGCCCCAGGTAAGGCAGACCGGGAAGAAAGCCCACCATGAGCACGTCATAGACTTGGGCGGCGTGGCGCTGGACGACATCGTCCGGGTGCAGCGCAACCGCTGCCGCAACATCCATTACATCGGGAGAAAAAGATGGAGGGCCGTAGCAGACCGGAATGTCGTGCAGGCGACTGGCCACGGCCTCGCCCTTGTCACCGGGGCTCCCGCTCGAAGCGCGCAGAAGGTCGCGCACGGCGCCTTCGATGGTGGCATGGTCCGTCCTGAGGGGATCAAAAATCACAGTGAGGGATCGCAGCGTGGGCACGATCTCGATCACACCGTCCATCGCGCGCGCACCGTCTTTTGAGGCCGCGCCGAGGGCACCCGCCAACCCACGCACCTGCGCGTTCGCCTGCGGTGAGTAGGCCCGAGCGAAGCAAACCGTCAGGGCGCCGTCGCCCATTGGATGAAAAGTGGGGGGATGAAAACCGGCGAGATGAAAACCGGAGAGCTCAGACACGGGTAGCTCCAATGCGAGAGCGTCAGCCTCAGCGTGAGCGTGCGGCCTATCCGTCGTGGCACTGTCGACGCGTTTCATTTTTCCTGCTCTTATCGCAAAGCGTCGCACGCCCGTCTCGGTCCCGAGGCGTCATCTCACCCGAGCCCACTGTCATGACACAGCCGCACGCCGTCCGGATCAACATCAATGCCGACATGGGCGAAGGCTTTGGCGCCTATACCATCGGTGCCGACGACGCACTTCTGCCGCTCGTCAACTCCGCCAACATTGCATGCGGTGGGCACGGGGGCGACCCAGTCATCATGCGCCGGCTGTGCCGCGCCGCCCACGATCATGGTGTGAGCATCGGCGCCCATCCATCCTTTCCCGATCTCTGGGGCTTCGGGCGCCGCCAGATGGAGCTGCCGACCGATCAACTGGAGGCCATCTGCGCCACCCAGATCGGCGCCCTGATCGGTGCCGCGGCCCTTGCCGGGTCCAAGCGCGGCCCGGCCGGAGACACACAGCGTCCGCGCGTCACGCATGTGAAGGCCCACGGCGCCCTCAACAACATGGCCTGTGTGCGCGAAGACTATGCCCGCGCCATCGCAACCGCCATTGCAGCGCTCGACGAGACGCTGATCCACCTGGTGATGCCAGGCACGGCGCTTGAGGCGGAGACCGACAGAATGGGCCTGCCAAAGGCGCTCGAAGCGTTCATCGACCGCACCTACGAGGATGACGGCCTGCTGACACCGCGCAGCGTCGCCGGCAGCACCCTTCACGAACCGGACGTGGCGGCTGACCGTGCCCTCGCCATGGCGACACAACAGGCCATCACCGCCCGATCAGGACACGTCATCACGACGCGGATTGATTCGCTTTGCGTGCACGGGGACGGCCCAA
>CAZGNQ010000174.1:0-7630 GCA_964527285.1 uncultured Hyphomicrobiales bacterium
CGTCATCGACGACGTGACGCGCGAATGCCTGGCCTCGATCGCGGACACGTCGATCTCGGGCGCCCGGGTCGCGCGAGAGCTGTCACAGGTGATCGCACGACGCGGTGCCAAACCTCAGATGATCGTGTCCGACCACGGCACCGAGTTCACCTCGAACGCGATGCTTAAGTGGTGCGAGGAAACGCGGATCATTTGGCACTTCATCGCGCCTGGCAAGCCGATGCAGAACGGCTTCATGGAGGCGTTCAACGGCCGCATGCGCGACGAGTTCCTGAACGAGAGCCTGTTCCGCGGGCTTGCCGATGCGCGGACGCGGATTGCCGCGTGGGTGGCCGATTACAACAACGAGCGGCCGCACTCGGCGCTCGGCTACCGGACGCCGGTCGAGGTGCATGCCGCCCTCGCATCGCCTGAGAAACCCGCAACAGGCCGGCCTGCTCCGATACGTGAGGTCTACGCAGTCCGGCCCGTTGCTACCGACGAGCAAGACGATACGTTCAACCTGCGGTGTCCAACTTCGGCTGGATGAAAGACCGGGGGCAGGTCAAGCGATGGTCAGCTTCTCCGCAAGAGCCATGGGCACAGGCTGGCGATGGCGAGCCGGGCGCTGGAGCTGCCGCGCCGGGACATCCCCAACTGGATCGCTGATCACGTGTTCGGTTTCGACGGGCTCATCGTCTGGCCCACCGGCCTGCCGTTCGTCTTGAGTGATGCGGCGATTGACGACGCGTTCAATGATGACGGGTCATTCAGATGGCTGTCTGATTTCTTGCGTTTCGTGCAAAGCCCGCCGCGCCAGCGGCCGCAGGAGCGTATTCTCGATCGGCTGCGGCTGCTCGATCTCGCCTTTCGGATTGCCAAACCGGAGCAGGCGCATCCTATTGGGCGATGAGCCTGAGCGGTAGGGCCTGTTGCGCCTGCTCTGCTCTGCCGGCCCGATACTACGTTTAAGGGCCTATATCCTAAATCTGAAGCTCAGCCGCTTTCAGTTGAATCTGTCCCGGACCGGCTGCCTGGGCCGGAGTCTGACCTGCATGGACTGCCATTGCGATCATGACGCACGCAAAGGCCATGAGCCAAACGCTAATTCTGGCGTTCACAAGTTTTCTCATTGGTCCAATCCTTTGATCTCACTTTTCATTTCTCCGACCATGGGAACATAGACGTTTTCATAAAACTCAGTTGCCACCGGTCCTATGCGAACGCCGTAGTTCTCGCCGTCGTAGCGGGCAATCAGCAGTCCCATGCTGGTCAATCTGACCAGCATGCCATCGCGGAATTTCGCAGACTTCACATTTTCCGAAAGGCCAAAGAGGGTCGCGATCACCCGCAAGTTGGATTCTGGCGCCCCCTTTTTGCTGAGTAGGACGAGTTGCTCCAACGCGGCGCGGATATTCCCGTCAACGGCGAAGGTCAGCGCTTTACAAGGGACTTCGCCCAGTACCCCTCGCACCTCAAGTCCTTTCAGAAAGTCAATAAGCCCATGCTCATAAATTCTATAACGCAGACCAACAGTGCGAATTTCAGTAATGACGGGATCGCCAGTTGGCTCCAGCGGCTTCCACCAAGGGGTCTGCTGCATTGGGAAATCAGGCGGCTCGTAGCTAAACTTGTTTTGCTTGAGCCATTGCAGCGTCAGGTTCGTTTGGTTTTTCAACTCGGCCAGCGTATCAGAGCGTTTAAACCACTCTCGCATAATATCAATGTGCTCCAAGACGTCTTCTTGTCCCCTCAGGCGCATTTGAAATTTCGGGGCCATGTGGACCTCCCCAACACTGTTTCCATATGTCTCATTTTGGTATGCGCTCAGCGCATAAATAGCGATGTGCGCGGCGCGCGCAATAGGGTGCCCGGCGGGCCCCTCCAAATAGGGCACCCCCGCTTGAAGTCCTCAGCAGGACCGCGCCCATCATTCCGGTCCCGCAAGGTCGTCCCGTCTCCCTCATGTCTCTGACATTGTCCGCACCGTCGACGGGCCGACGCGTTGCCGCCCCGTGATCGACGAACAGACTTAATCAAAATTGGAGACGACAATGATGAAGAAAGCCTTGTTGGGTCTTGTCGCAGGCGCGGCTCTCTTGGCTGCGGGCGCTCAGGCGGCTACGGCTTCGCAGTTTGACCCAGACTATCCGGACTGGCCGCCCATCGGTCCCACGCAGCCGATGCCTCCTCAGCCGATCGTCATTGCCGATGGCGGCTCCTGCTCGGTGACGATCACATGCGGCGGCGGGCAGTGCTCGGTGACGATCACATGCCAGCTCAGTTCCAAGGCCCGCGAGGTTGAGATCATGTCCGCGTAAAGGGCTCAAAGAACCGCAGGCCGGCGCCGCCGCGTGCCGGTCTGCTCCACTAGGGAGACACGAAGATGAAGCCAGTCTTTTTTCATCTGGCGCTGAGCGCTGCGATTACAGCCATCACTTTCGATTCGGCTTCGGCTGCGCAACCGGCAGGGTATGAGTTGTGTGACCTGAGCATTACAGTGCCCTGCCCACCTGTATGCCCGCGAGATTACATGTGCCCGCCTAACCCTATCCTTTACTCAGGATGAGATAGCCACACAGACATAGACAGGCGTCGGCCGTAGGCGATTGCGGCCGGCGCAACTCTTCAGGAATAACCTTTAGTCACAGTTTGATTTGCGGGTTTGAACAACGGATGTTGCGGGCTTCATATAGGCTACGGCCTCCGGACACAGCGGAGATCGATGTCGTCGTTCTTATTGTTGTTGTAATCGCCGCCATGGTAAAAGTTCACGCCCCACGCACGGCCGCTATCGTCCTCGGTAGAGGACCAATAGCAGGCTGTTGAAAAAGGGCTCGCGGCCCGGCGTTGTTCGTGATTCATTTTTCGCGACGGGATTCGCGGCAGGAGGATCACATGCGCGGCGGGGATGGGCGTTCGGGTGAACTTTTCAGCTATGTGGATCTGGAAGCGCGGGTGCGGCGCGATCATCCGCTGCGCGCGATCCGCGAGATCGTGAACGCCGGGCTGGCCGCGCTGGAGGCTGATTTCGCCGCGCCTTATGCGCCGATTGGCCGGCCGTCGATCCCGCCGGAGAAGCTGCTGCGGGCGATGCTTTTGCAGGCGTTTTATTCGATCCGTTCGGAGCGGCTTTTGATGGAACGGCTGGACTACGATCTGCTGTTCCGCTGGCTTGGCCTGTCCCGGCCCCCGAGCCGGGATGGGACTGGGCGTCGATGATCCGGTATGGGATCATTCCAGCTTCTCGAAGAACCGCGACCGGCTGCTTGCCGGCGACATCGCGGCGAAGTTCCTGGCCGCGGTGCTGGCCCAGCCGCGGGTCAAGCGGCTGTTGTCGAGCGATCACTTCTCGGTGGATGGCACGCTGGTCGAGGCGTGGGCGTCGATGAAGAGCTTCAAGCCGAAGGATGGCCCGGATGGGCCGCCATCGACCGGCGGCGGACGCAACGGCGAGAGCGACTTCCGCGGCCACAAGCGGAGCAACCAGACGCATGCCTCGACCACCGATCCCGACGCCCGGCTTTACCGCAAGGGGGTGGGGAAAGAGGCGAAGCTGTGCTTCATGGGGCATGGGCTGATGGAGAACCGCTCGGGTCTTTTGGTCGATGCCTGCTGCGAGCCTGGCCGGCGGACACGCCGAGCGGGTCGCTGCGCTGCACATGATCGAGCCGCGCGCCGACCGGCCACGGGCGATCACGCTGGGCGCCGACAGGGGGGGGAGCCTGTCCTCGGGCTGGCCTACGGCCAGACCCGAGGAACGCTGAGGACTTTGTCAACGAGTTGCGCGCGATGAAGGTGAGGCCGCATGTGGCGCAGAATACCAGCGGGCGCGGATCGGCGATCGACGGGCGCACCACGCGGCATGCCGGCTATGCCAAAAGCCAGCGCCGGCGCAAGCGGATCGAGGAGGCGTTCAGCTGGATCAAGTCCGCGGGCCTGCGACGGCCGATGCTGCGCGGGCGTGAGCGCGTCGGATGGGCCTTCACCTTTGCTGCCGCGGCCCACAATCTGGTGCGGCTGCCGAAGCTGCTCATGGGGCCGGTATGAAAAAGCGGCGGGGTTTGTGCGACCCGCCAGCGCCCTGCGCGATTGGCCCGCGATCCCGTGACCGGCGCGGCTGTCGCGATCAACGCTGGCCGGCCAATCTGGGGCGTCCCGGCCGGCACGCCGCGACACAGCCATCCCCGCCGCGAAATCTGCGTACTTCTTCAACAGCCTGTTAGATCTCCCCCGCGATCTCCAGCCGCCGGTACGGCCACGCGTGGCCATTGCCGCACGGCCAGCCGGCCTCGTTCCGGCTTTTGCACTGCCGACGGTCTTCCGCTTGATCAGCTTGCCGGTGTTGACGTCGAGCAGGAAGTGCTCCTGCAGCGCGGCTTGCGAGGGCAGCGGCTTGCGGCGCTGCTCGTTGGGCAGGATCCGCCGAACAGAAAGGGAAGGTGCGCAGTGCTCTGGTATTTGGCCGCGAGAGGCCGTTCGCGCGGATGCACGTTGTCCATGGCTTTTTCCGTGATTGGCTTGGGCAAGGGGGCGGCGTGCATCCGGGGCGCTCAGGCCTGGAACGAAAGAAGCCCGTCCGGACAGCGTGGTGAACCGGACGGACTTCTCTTCCCAAGCCTTCGGCTCATCGGAGCACAGCCGAAGACCTACGCGGCGAGTCGCGTCAGCTCACCGCGCCCGGCTGGCGCCGGATTCAATTTTCGGATTTTGCGGCCAGAAACGAAAAAAGGCCGCGATTTGCTCGCAGCCTTTGCGTTCAGACAGACTCTTCGAATCTAGGGACACATGGCATTTTTCATGACGCAGGTCAAGACCTGTCAAGCCAAAAAATTCGCCGGCGAATGCATTTTTTTAATCAACTCATTGTCCAGGGTGCGGACACGGGTTTCCGGGGGTCACGCCCGTCCTGAGGCGGCGATATGGCGGATCCGCAAGGCGTTGGAGCCGTTCATGGACTGGGCCGCTATCAAGCTGTAGCAGCGCGCCGTGTGACGTTACTCGGCCCGTACAGCTCTTCGACACTACCGCTCTTGACCATCGCAGCGAGCGGCAAGGTGACCATCGCCCAACTGTTCAACCACTTGTTGCGCTTGCTGCCGATGCGCTGCCAGATCAGCGAGCAGAGGGCGTCCAGGGCGGCGTTACAGAGGTCCTCGAAGTCGTAACCACTGTGTTCCCCCTCGTCGATGTCATAGGGCGCATGGCCCATCACGACGGCGATCAGGCAGCGCGCACTGTCGATGCCTTCCTCGGTTTTCCAGAGCGCGCTGCCAATGCGGCCATCGGTGGCGCACTTCAGCGCGTCGATGATATCGCGGTCGCTCAGACAGAGGGTGTCCTCGACATCCCACATGCCGTCCCACAAGCCGTCGAGCATGGCTTGCACGACATCGTCGCAATGGTCGGAGTGGAAACTGGGATCGCCCCGAAAACAACGCTCTGAGCGGGCGCCCTCGAACTCGTTTCGAGGTATCTCGTAGTTGGAGTCCTGTTTTGGGTAGGAATTTTCCGGCCCTGTACCTTGTTCAGCCTTCATACCGTTGTGAGCCCCTCTCATACCTGAGTGAGAATCTCTCATGCCAGAGTGTGCGGTTGATTTTTTGGCGGTATGTTTTTTGGCGGGGTGATTTTTAACGGGATCAAAAATATATCCACGACGAGCGAGCAGGATCTGACGCCCATGCCCCGGGTCATTCCATTCGCAGCCATGCTCGATCGCCGCACGCGTCAGCTTGCGGATCGTGGTATCAGAGGTGATGCCAATGCGCCCGGCAATCTCCGCCGGCTTTCGAGGGCCGCGGGCAAGGGTGACCGCGAGCACGAAGGCGATCACCTTGGACGATTCCTGAAGCAGGCTTTCGGGGAACAGGACGTAGCCGCCGCCGGCCTCGACAAGCGTTTCGCGCGCATAATCCCGGTGATTGGGCTGCGCACGCTCCAGCACGCCAGCCTGCTTCAGACGCCTGATACCGGCCTGAAAATTGCACCGTGAGATGTTATAGCGCTTGCCGACGTCGCGCTCATTCAGCACGAATCCGTTGCCGTGCGCACACTTGATTGCAAGCAGGTGCACCGCGTAAGCGCTGGCCTTCCCGTGATCGAGAATGCGCCCCAGCAGCTTCGCGGGCACGCGCCGCAGTTGCTTGTTCGCGCTGTCAGATTCCTTGGGTTCGCCATTGACGTCAGGGGAATCGCGATATAGGCTCTCAGAAATTGTCACGTCTCCGAATCGTTGGTGGCAATCACGTGCCGGACGGGTGGCTACGTCGCGGCACAAAAAATCGCGGCGAGCAACTCCTTCACGCCACTCGCCGCGTACCCGATTACAGACCAACAGCGGCCTTACGCTGACAGGGTGCCGGTATTTCATCGGCGCTTTTTTATTGTATGTCGCCCTCCTTCGAGAATTCAAGCAAGTCTGCAGCATCACGCGGCATATTTCTTGTGGATAACTCGGATTTCCGTTTTTCTCCGTGGGTTTGCAAGAGGTGCGTCAATATAAAGTTGACACTATTGCGAGTTGTGGGCTGGCCAACTCTTGGCATCAGCAGCCGATCAACCATTCTCGACCGGCGGTCAATTCTGACCGGCGGTTGATTTCTGCCGGTGGCAGCTTTGTTCCGAGGGCATTCTTGAGCCGCGTCCGGATTCACCGTGTCCGGATTTGCCGTATACGGCTTAGCCGTGTCCGGCTTTTCCGACAGTGCCGCGTCCGGGTTTTCCGTATCCGGCTTTTCCGACAGCGGTGCATCAGCCGGCACGCATGACCAGCCTGCTCACGGGCGCCCGGAGTTGTCGACGGCCAGCCGCGGACCCGACTCGAGTTCGACAAGCCGCGCGCCGGCATAGCGGTTCCGGCCTTTCACCTTCTCACGCTTGAAGCCAGATCAGTCATCAGCCGGCCGATATTCGTCGGGTTTGCCGGACTCACCCCACGCGCCAATGCCCATGCTTCATGGTGAGCTTTCAGCGCAGCCGCGGTGACAGCCGAAGCGGCGTCGCGCTCGATATACCGATCGGCCCATTGCTGCAAAGGCGTCTGCGGGGCGGTCAGCCGGTCCCGCCGGGGCGGGCGCCTGACCTCGACCCCGGATACCCGGTTTCGGCCACGGCCCCGGGGCTGGCCCAGCAGGGCAACGATCCAGAATCCGAAGGCGGACCCCGCCTTGATAAGAATGGCGATCATAAGGGCCGAAGCGTGCCGGACCGTTCCGGGGTTCTGCCCGACGACGCGGGCCACCGCCTCGGCAGCCGGGTCAGCCCACGACAGTACCTTCTGCAGATTAAGCCCGGCCAGAGACGCCTCCAGGCTGCGCAGCTGCGCACGGAGTTTCTCGGCCTTTTCAGCGTCCTTCAGCCGGGCTTCAGCCTTCCTGATCCGTGCACAGAGCTGACGGCTGCTTTGGACGGTTGCGTTGGTGCATTGCCGGGAGCGGTCGTATTTGTGGTCATGCTTCAGGGCCTCGATTTCGGCCCGGATCGCCCCCGGGGCCCGGCTCACGTCCAGCTGGTCCAGATCGGCCCGGACCTCGTCCCTGGTCCGGATCAGCCGCTCGTACCGGGCCTGCTCCGCCCTGACGTCACCAAGGCGCTCGTTCTTCGCGATCGAATAGAGGCCGATCGCGCAGGAGAGGCTGTAGATCGCGAT
>CAZGNQ010000175.1:0-7587 GCA_964527285.1 uncultured Hyphomicrobiales bacterium
GGCGATAAGGGATCCGCGATCGGCGATCGGTGCCGGCTGATGGCGGGAGGCTTGGTGCCGGCGGCCACGGCGACCATTGATCGATATGGTTGGCACCCCTGAGGACCGGTGAGGACCGCTTCACTTCAACCGTCTATGATCTCACCCTTCAAACACGCCACTCAAGTCCAGCAGCAATCCCGGTGGGTCGAGGTTAAGCGTTGTCTCGGATACGAGCCGGGTCAGCACGGTGCCGTCCGCTTGTTTGGCGTGGTGAATGACGGGTGCTTTTTCCGGATCGATGATCAGGAAATGGCGCACGGTGTCGAGCGAGAGATATCCATTCAGTTTTTTGTTGAGATCGATGCCGCGTGTGCCGGGTGACAGTATTTCGACAATAACCAAGGGATCGGGCACCGAAAGGGCGTCGCCGTCGAGCGGATCGCCCTGGCGCAATTGGGCGTCAGGCTCGAACACGCCGTCGATGGTTTTTACCGCCATCCCGTCGGGATAAACGTGCAAATCGGAGCGTCCCGAAGCTTCAATGGCGGCACTGAATGCCTTGGCTACGGCGAATTTGCATAACGCGCGGCGGCTGCGTTCGGCGGGCATCGCATACACCTTTCCGTGCAGCATTTCATAGCGCTGTGGCTGATCTTCGGCCCACGCGAGATATTCATCGGCTGTCATTGACGGCAAATCGAGCGGCGCGTGCTCAGCGTTTTCCATGAGAGGCTCCTGAGATGGATCGCATGTGCTAAGAAGACATCGATTGCCGCTCGTGTCGCATGGGCAAAATTTTCGTCGATAAGATCACCGCTTGCCGGTGAGTGCTTCCAGGTGCGCTTTGATGGTTGGCCATTCCGGAGCAATGATCGAATACACGGCCGTGTCGCGAAGCGTTCCGTTCGGCATAATCATATGCTGGCGCAGTATTCCATCCAGTTTGGCGCCCAGTCTCTCGATGGCCGCCCGGCTCTGGCGGTTGAGAATGTGCGTGCGGAATTCCACTGCAATGCAATCCAGTGCCTCAAAGGCATGGGTCAACAGCAAGTACTTGGCGCTGGTGTTGAAGCCAGTGCGTTGCACCGTCAGCGCATACCAGGTGGAGCCAATTTCGACCCGTCGGTTTGCCGCATCGATGTTCATGTAGGTCGTCATCCCGACGGCACGGCCACTCTCGGCGTCGATCGCAGCAAATGGCAGCATCGAGCCATCAGCTTGCAGGCGAAGCCGGCGCGTGATTTCCGCAGCCATGCCCTCCGGCGACGGGATCCTGGTGTACCAAAGCCCATGCAGTTCGTCCTGCGCACTTGCCTCGGCAAGGTCCGCCTCGTGTTGCGTGCCGAGCGGTTCAAGCCGCACCGGACCCATGGCAAGTGTGGCTGGTTCGGGCCACATCACGCGGCCGTCCGGGTGAGTGCGCCAGTTCGTTCGGTTGCGGGCGCGCCGTCTGCGATGACTTGCGCCACGCTCAGCTCGGTCAACCGGGACGCTGTGCGCTCAAACAAATCGGCGCCAACCCCCTCCGGATAAAGAGCGTTCGGCGGCACGGCGGCAGTCACGACAAGCTGGCCGCCTGCGTCGTAAATGGCATCGACGAAGGTGATGAACCGCCGGGCTGCGTTCTGTTGGCTGGCGGTCAGCTGCGGCACATCGGTGACGAAAATCCAGTCATACGCCTCTGCCATGGCTAGATAGTCACCGGGGCCGAGCGCCTTGTCGGACCAGCCGTCGAAGTCGAACCAGCTCTTGAAGCTGCCAAGTGCTGCGCAGCCGT
Organism: uncultured Hyphomicrobiales bacterium; assembly: GCA_964527285.1. Lineage (GTDB taxonomy): Bacteria > Pseudomonadota > Alphaproteobacteria > Rhizobiales > CAZGNQ01 > CAZGNQ01. The sequence continues at coordinate 1,760 of CAZGNQ010000175.1, forward strand.
GCTGCTCCGGGATCTCGACGTCCCGCCCGGCGATGGTCAACGCCGCGTGTCGGCCGCGGGATACGCCCGTCAAATCCTGCCAGACGCCGCGCAGTTGGGCCGTTGCCTCTGGCCCGAGGGGGCTGAAGTAGGTCCGCCGCCCATCGAGCGCCCGCAGTCTGTGATCCACCTCTCCCGCGACGCTCATCACCTCCATCTGTGCCTCGAGAATGTCGATGAACGGCAGGAAGAGATCGCGGTTCAGGCCATCCCGGTAGAGATCGCGTGGTGCCACGTTGGACGTCGCGACGACGATGGCACCACCGTCAAACAGCGCGTTGAACAGGCGCCCCAGGATCATCGCGTCTGCAATGTCGGTGATGTGGAATTCGTCGAAACAGATCAGTTCGCCATGGCGCAGAATGTCCTTGGCCACCGGAGCTATGGGGTCGCCGGGCACCGATTTGCGCTTTTCGGCGATGCGGGCGTGCACGTCGTGCATGAAGGCGTGGAAGTGCCAGCGTTGCTTGGACCGCATGGCGACTTTAGCGAAAAACATGTCCATCAGTAGTGTCTTGCCGCGGCCGACACCGCCGTGAATGTAGAGACCGCGCACGGAGCCGTTGGGCGCCCGCCGGCGTTGCAGGCCAGGCCGGATCCGCGACTGGCCCGCATGGGCGCTGCCGCTGTGTCGCGTCTGCCACAATCGTGACAGGATGCTCTTGCCCCGCACGAACTCCAGGTCGTGCTGCAGTTGCGAAAGCTTTGTCGCGATCGTGCGTTGCACAGGATCGTCGTTCAAATGTCCCGCTGCGACTTGCTCGGCATACGCCGTCTGGACGGTGTTGGGCACGTCACCGGCCCCCTCACTTTGGCTGATCTGTGATCAAGGGCCGTGGTCAGGCGCGGCCCTTTCAGATGAAAAACTAGCAGTGCGCGCCGCGCTGCAACACCCATAGCCCAGGCATCTGGCATCGGCAGATGGTTGCAGCCGACCAGCCGGCGCAGGGCGCACCGCTAGGCGGGCGCGCCAATTTATGTCGGAAAACCAAGCCATCTGATCGCTTATCTGTCGCATGGTCGCGCGTTGTGGCAGGCGGCTTGGCCCTGTGTCGTGGTTGCGGGCAGCTCAAAACATTCGAGATGCCGTTTGCTGTGCACATCGTCACCCCTGCGGCCGCGGGGCTCTTGCCGGTCATAGCGCGCCATCAGTCTCCTGACATGTCGCTTTTAAGACATCAGTGCCGCGCGGATGCATGGCTGCTGCCCCTTCGAATAAATTGTGCAGTGCAGCAAATCCTGGCAGGCTCCGCCGTCGTTTGACCATCATCCTGACGTGACAGGCGATCACGCCTGGAATTCGTAAAGGGGATATCATGGGTGCTTCTTTGCCCGAAGGCGTCTATCGCGAACTGCGCTGCGACGAGGTGCCGGCCTTCCGCGACCACCTGCTCCGCTTGGATGTCGAAAGCCGGCGCATGCGCTTCTGCCACAGCGTGAACGATGCCTTCATCGAGAGTTACGCAGCGCGCTCATTGTCAGCCAACGGGCCGACGTTTGGCTATTTTGTCGGTGACGACCTGCGCGCTGCGGCTGAATTGCGCGCATCCGGGGCGCGCGACAGTTGGGGCCCGATTGCCGAGGGGGCATTCTCTGTCGAAAGTGCGTACCAGGGCGCTGGCATCGGCACACGCCTTGTCGAGTTGGTCGTTGCTGCGGCGCGCCAGCGGGAGGTGACGCACCTCTATGTCAGCTGCCTCCCGGAAAACGAGCGCATGCAGCGTATCGCGACGCGGTTTGATGCGCGGCTTGTTTACGAGAGCGGTGACGTGGTGGCCGACATCGACCCAAGCCACTTCGACGCGCCGTTCATTCAACTCGCACCGACGCCGCCAGCGCTTAAGCTCTCCGACGACGTCGAGAATGCTGCAAGGGCCGACGCCAACAGCGAAAGCGCCGACAGGCCAAGCGCTGAGAGGCCAAGCGCTCATGGACCAGGCAATGAGGTTGACGCTCGCGGGTCGGCGCCTGCAACGCCGACGATGTTTGCGCCCATGGGTCAGCCAACACGGGTCATCTCTGCCCATCCGAGACGCGCGGCACGTGTGCGGTCCGGTGTGCAACCGGGCAGTGCGTGGGCGCCGGGCTTGGGTGAGGCTGAGCTGACATCGCGACCGCGCAGCAGCTGGCGTCACTGGCTGCAATCAGCGATGGGAGGTCTCGGCGGCCTGGGCGGCATGCGACACTAGAATTCATCCGACACCGGTGGGGACTGCCGCGCGCGCCGCGGATCTATGTTGGGGCTGAAAACGAGCGGGCGGGCGATCCCAGAAGGATCGGCCGCCCGTTTTCGGTTTTGGCTCAGGCGCTGCTACGTTCCGCGTGCTGACCACCGGGCGCATCACCGATTTCGCTGGCATCCCGCCGCGCAGCCTCCGTTTGCAGCAGCCAGCCGGCCAGCACCGCCGCACCGACCGCCGCGGCCAATTGCGCGGCGACGTAGGCGAAAGTGTCAGCCGGGGCAATGCTGGTGAAGGTGTCCGTCAGTGCGCGCGCGAACGTGACAGCCGGGTTCGCGAAGCAGGTCGAAGACGTGAAGATGATGGCCGCCATCACCGTTAAGCCAACCGCTTGTGCGATGTGATGCGCATTGCGTGCGGCCACCATGAAGATGATGAAGACCAGCGTGAACGTCGCGATCGCTTCGCCAAGCCACAGTCCAGGCCCGGTGCGCTCGGTCACGCCCATGGTCACAGGCGCCATGTCGAAACTGAGGTGAGCCGCAACCACGCCAAGGACGGCGCCGGCAAGCTGAACCGCGATGTAGGCGATCGCCTGGCCGACGGACGTTTGCCCCGCCACGAGGAACGCCACGGTGACGGCAGGATTGAAGTGCGCGCCGGAGATGGGCCCGAGTGCCAGGACAAGTGCGACCAGAATTGCGCCGATGGACGCGGCGTGCATGAACAGCGCGAGCCCGACGCTCCCGTCGCTCAGGCGATCGGCCATGATGCCGGAGCCGACGATGGCGCACAGCAAAAGAGCTGTGCCCAGGAATTCAGCAAAAAGCTGGCGCGCGGTCATGGCACCCTCCTGTTAATGAGCTGGTGCACACCGCACTATATATCTGGAATTATCGATGCAAGGCGCTATCCTACCGGCCCTGACGCAAGCCGCGCAACTTGTTGTGACGGCAGCGCGCGGCAGTCCCAAGACAAGCCGAGCGCTTTTCACAAGGCTGGCTCGGGGTCCAAAGCGCTTGCTCGGCGCCTCCTCGGGGCCAAAAGCGCGGCCACGGGGCGGCGCTACGGTTCGGGACCACACGCCAAAGTCACCCTAAAGGTAGGCCGGCCCTGAAATGAATGGCAGGGCAGCTCGGCTTAGAGCGTGCGATAGCGCGCCCGCGCACTGCGCTCTATCGCAGCGGTCTCCAGCCGGCCCAACTCGAGCGTGTCGCGCAGCAACTCAAGGAAACGCAATTCCTCTTGCTTGATGTCCAAGTCGGCGGCGGCCACCTCGACGGCAAGCGCATAGGCCGTTTCATGCAGGCGCTCCGGCAACGCGTCTGTCAGCATGCCGATCACGTGAGCAAGACCGTTGTCGGCAGCCAAATGCTCGCCGCAGCGCTGGGCCACATCGACCAGCCCTTCCGGGTTATAGTCCGTAAAGACCGGCAGATCCTGGACGATCGTGCCGATGCGGGCCAGCTCATCGTCCGTCATCTCGCGGTCGACCGCCGACATCGTCACCATCGTATAGATCAGGGCCTCGTGCGCGGTGAGCTTGCTCATGGTAGATCCTTTGTCATCGGCCGCCAACAGGGCAGGGCGTGTGAAGAGCGCGGTGCTCTGGGCTGACCGCGCAGGGGCGAGCCGGGCCGCAAGCTCGCGCGAATTCCGCGCTTATGGGCGATCCGCCAGTGTGCATCAACCACGCAGGCGCAGGCCGTGTGCAGCCATGCGGGTTGCGGCATTGGCTTGCGGCGCGCGCGCACTGAGATCGGTTGACCGCAGCGCCGATTGCAGTGATCACGGCCATCGCGACGCCAACGGCCTGCCCTGCTGATGAAGGGGCCGCGGCGTCCAGGAACGCATCCGACAGGACACCAGCCGCACCATGAGCACCGCACTTGACGAGGGCCTTCCCGGCATTGGCCTCAGCGCTGAAGACTTGGCCCCCTTGCGTGCGGCTGGCGCGACAAGCAAGGCGTGGCCGTTTGAGGAGGCGCGCAAGATCCTCAAGCGCGTTGAAGGCGCCAAGACACCGCCGCGCGAGGTGCTGTTCGAGACCGGTTATGGCCCGTCAGGCCTCCCCCACATCGGCACGTTCGGTGAGGTCGCGCGCACAACCATGGTGCGCAATGCATTTGCGCTGATGAGCGATCTGCCAACGCGCCTGATCTGTTTTTCCGACGACATGGATGGCTTCCGCAAAGTGCCGACCAACATCCCTCAGCAGGAGATGATGGCGGGATATCTGGAGAAGCCGCTCACTGAGGTTCCCGATCCCTTCGGCACGCATGACAGTTTTGGTGCGCACAACAACGCACGACTATGCGCCTTCCTCGATCAATTCGCGTTTGAGTATGAATTCTATTCGTCGACCGAGGTGTATCGCTCGGGCCGTTTTGACGAAACGCTTCTGGAGATGCTGCGCGTCTACGACGACGTCATGGCCATCATCCTGCCGACACTCGGGGCGGAGCGGCAGAAGACCTATTCGCCATTTTTGCCCATCTGCCCGCGCACTGGCCGGGTGCTGCAGGTGCCGATGATCGCACGTGATGTGGCTGCGGGCACGGTGAGCTATCGTGACCCGGAGACCGATGAGATCGTCGAGACACCCGTGACGGGTGGGCGGGTAAAATGCCAATGGAAAGCGGATTGGGCGCTGCGGTGGGCCGCCCTCGGCGTGACCTACGAAATGAGCGGCAAGGACCTGGACGAGAGCGTCAAGCTCTCGGCGCGGATCTGCAAGGCGTTGGGCGTGCAGCCACCGCTTGGATTGAGTTACGAACTGTTTCTCGACGAAAAAGGCGAGAAAATTTCAAAGTCGAAGGGCAACGGCCTGACAATCGATGAATGGCTGACGTATGCAAGTCCGGAAAGCCTGTCGCTGTATATGTTCCAAAAGCCGAAGACGGCAAAGAAGCTCTATTTCGATGTCATCCCCAAGACGGTCGATGAATATCTGAGCCACGCCGCAAAGCTCGAGGACTTGCGCGCCGCTGAACGCACGCCGGAGGCGGCTGACCAGATGCTGACGAACCCCGCGTTTCACATTCACGGCGCCGGCGTCCCCGGCAAAACCAGCCCTGTGAGTTTTGCGCTCCTGCTCAATCTGGTGAGTGCGTCCAATGCGTCGGACGCCGACACCCTGTGGGGGTTCATCGGCCGCTATGCGCCTGGGGCATCGGCACAAAGCCACCCCTATCTGGATGATCTCGTGGGCTATGCGCTCGCCTACTATCGCGATTTCGTCGAGCCGAAGAAGGTCTTCCGCACGGCCGATGACGATGAGCGGGCTGCTTTGCGCGCACTCGATGCGGCTTTGGCGGAAGCGCCCGATGGCGCATCGGGAGAAGAGCTGCAGACCATTGTCTTTTCAGTTGGCAAGGCACACAACTATGAGAACCTGCGCGACTGGTTCAAGACGATCTACGAGGTGTTGCTGGGCCAGAGTCAGGGGCCGCGGTTCGGCTCATTCATTGAGCTGTTCGGCGTCGACAACACCCGCGCTCTGATCCGCGCGGCGCTTGAGCGCGACTGAACATACCGCCGGTGGGGTCAGCGCCAGACTGGCCGGCGACCTACTGATAATTGGTTGGGAGTAGACCACCAACCAAGGCC
>CAZGNQ010000176.1:0-1809 GCA_964527285.1 uncultured Hyphomicrobiales bacterium
GGGCACGTCCAGCTTGCGCGTCAGGTTTTCAAATTCCCGGCGCAACTCCTGATCCTGGAAAATCTGGTCAAAACCTGGCGCATCAAGGCGCTGGATCGCCTCGAATGACGCATTCGCATCCTTGATCAGCGCGCGGAGCTGGAAGCTGGCCTCCACCGTCTCGAACGTGTTGTCGGCGATACGCAAATCGCGGATCGTCTTTGCGCGCGCTTCGGCGAGCTGTGCGCGTTGTTGCAGCAGATACGAGCGGTAGTATTTCGCCACGCGCGCGGCGAAACGCTGGCTGCGCTGGTTGCCCCGCAGGGCGCGCTCCTGATCCGGTCGGTTCTCGCCTTTCAGAAGCTTTTCCGTCTTGCGCTTCGCCTTGGCGATGTCGCGCTCGATCTGCTCCAGGCGCGGCAGGTATTTCGTGTCAATCTTTTCGATCAGGCTGTCCTGCGCGTGCACGAGCATGGCAAACAGCGCCGCGTGCATGGCAAAAAACTTGCGGGCCGCGGCCATGTTGTCCCCGCTCGCCTCAACCATGCGCGCCAACTGCTCGTCGATCAGCTTGGCGGCGTTGAACGTGGCGACCAGCTTCACGAGGTCGTCGGACAAAACGCTGTCGAGCAACAGATCGAGCTGATCGGGGGCCATCTGGATCCCCGACTTTCCAAGCGCTGTGCTGATGTCTGTCTTGGACTGCGCTATGTCCGCCTTGTTCTTTTCAATGCGGCTTTCCAGGTCGGTGATTTCTTCCGACAGGCTTTCCACCGTATCGGTCAGGAGACCCGGCAAAAGCGCATCCTGCGGCGCGGTGAGCTGCTTTTCCTTGAGCTTCAGGATCTGCTCATTGAGATCGACAATCGACTGGCGGCGCCCTTCGATGGTCTTCTGCATCTCAACGATCGGGACATCGGTCACAACGCCCAGCGCAGAATCGAGCAGGTCGCGCACACGGTCTTCCCGGTCCTCGCGCGTCTCAACCCAGAACGGCGTGACGAGCATGTCGTTGTCGGACGGCAGTTTGCTCGCTTCGGAGCGCTGCTCGGCGACGTCCTTCAAAACACCGTCGACGGCGCGCATCAGCTTGCGGGCCTGCTCGTAATGGGCATCGCCCTCGAACGGATGCACCGGCACAGGAGCCGACTTGCGCGCCGCATCCGCATCCGCACCGAACTCGTCGCCGCGCTGCGCCCCGCGCAGTTGTGCTTGTGGCGCCTCGCGTGGCGTTTGGCGGGATGGGGTCGGCGCCGCCCGGTTCGCCTCGGGCGAAGCAACCTCTGTCCGGGCGTCATCGGGCAAACCCTTGCCCGTTTCGCTTTGCGATGTGCCGGTCCGTGAGGTGCTGGTGAACCAGTCCAGAGCGCCTTGCGCCGCTGCCGGGCTGAACGGCGCTTCAGCAGCCAGGGCCGCGCCGAGCACCACGATTACCGCGGCGGTGCGATGCGTCAGGCGCCGATCAACACGCTGCCCGTGCCTGTGGGCCCGTGCTGGGTGCGTCATCGCTGTTGCGTTCACGGTCATCGCCCACTCCCGCGGATTGTCCATCGCGCCCGCCTTCAACGGTTGCGCTGAAGGCTGGCTGTAGGCCTGCGCGGCCCCCAGAAAATGTTGCAAATTGTTCATGCGCACCATGTGGGGTCCCGGATCGCGCTTTGAAGTGACCCGGCCGCTTCAAGGCGCTGAGACGATCCTTCGCCACAATCGAGATTAGCACAAAATGAATGGCGGCGGGATGGCGGACATGCGCCGGGGCAAATCACGACGCGACAAGGAACAAACGGCCGATACCGGTGCGCGGCTGTTCAGACCCACCCGGCTGGTCAG
>CAZGNQ010000176.1:1909-7564 GCA_964527285.1 uncultured Hyphomicrobiales bacterium
CTCGCTTGTCACCGGCGACATCCGGTCGGGCAGGCGATGGCGAAGTTCGTCGGCAGCGAAAAAGAACGCGGAACCCGCGTCGCCGGAAATGGAGCGCCACGTATAAAAGCCCATCCGCCAGTCAGGAAAATCGCGCTCTGGCACCTTACGCGCGAGGATGCGCACGACACTGAAGTGGCGTTCGTCTTCGCAAATGCGCTCAAAAGCTCGGCGCACGGACGCTTCGGCCCCTTCCAGGATCTGGAAGAACTTGGCGCCGTCGAAAAGCAGAATCCCGGTGATATCTTCACGCATATTGTTGAGCCGCGAAATCTCAAGAATTTCACGCGTCTCAGACGGCAGAAGATCAGGCTGCGCCGTACTGATGTAACCAAGCTGAAAGCTGTGGTTCTTCAGCCCAATGTCCGGCATGGGGCTCATTTGCTGCCCCTCCGTTGGCCAGGGTGTCCGGAGGCAATATACTAAATTGTCGCACGTCGGGATAATAGACAAAGGACGCAGTGCGTTGGGCTTGAAAAACAAAACGCTGATCTGACGGCTTTTTTGCGCCACTGTTGCGATCAGTGGACGCACACAGGGGCGGTTTTTCCCCTGCGTGCCGCTGGACCGCGTGCCGTCACGCCATCGTGATGTGATCAACCGGCGTGCTTGCCACTGCTGGTTTGCCCACGCAGTGCCGTCACCTCGCGCTGCAGGTCATCGATGGCGCGCTCCTGACGGATCGTATGCAGGGTCAATTCCTCGATCCGCTCCAGCAGGACGCCGAGCATCCGGCTCACATCCACGCCGCGCGTGCGCATGTCCGTTGCCGACGGGACGCCCGGGAGATGGCCGTTGGCGGCAATGAAGGTCTCAACGTCGGTCAATGATGTCAGTTCATGGTCGGGCGAAAACACGTGGTCTGCCGTGTGCACCGCGCTGCCGTTGATCTCGATTGCGCCCGTCTCGCCGGACAGTGTCACGGTCGGCTTGCCCGACGCGTCGTAGAGTTTGATGGCGCCGTCGTAGGCCTCCAGCTCGACGCGGGTGCGGCCCTGCGCCGTGGTCAGCATGATGTCCCCGTCATGCCCATTGCCGCCCAGCGTGGCGTTGCCGACCTCGCCGTCGAGATGGATGGTCATGCCGTTTTTGGCGTCCAGCATGCGGATGTCGGCGTTGTGGCCATGCCCGCCCATGGTGATGTTTGCGTCACCACCGTCGATGTGCAGGCACTGGTTGCCCTTGGCATCCAGCATGACGAGATCGCCAGCCGCGCCATTGCCGCCCATGTGGATGTTGCCCTCACCGCCGTCGAGCGCGATCGTCTGCAGGCCTTTCACGTGCAGCAGCGTCAGGTCACCCTGGGTGCCATTGCCGCCCAGCGTAATGTTGCCTTCGCCACCATCAATGTGGACCGTCTGCTTGGCCTTGTCGTTGATCAGTGAAATGTCACCCTCGGCGCCGTTGCCGCCAAGCGTGATGTTGCCTTCACCGCCATCAATATGGACCGTCTGCTTGCCGCGCCAATCCTGCAGCGTGACGTCCCCCTGGCAGCCGTTGCCGCCCATCGTCAGATTGCCTTCACCGCCATCAAGGTGAATGGTCTGCAAACCCTCTTCGTCGACGAGCGCAATGTCACCCTGCGCACCGGCTCCGCCGGCCGTGAAATTGCCGTTGCCGCCATCGATGTGAACGACAACATCACCGTCGGCGTTCATCAGCCGGATGTCGCCGTTATGGCCCGCGCCACCGAGGTCAAGGTTGCCAGTATCGGCGTTGATGCGCGCCGACACACCGCCGTCTGCGTCTTTCAGTTTCAGATCTTTGCCAACTTTTGCCATGACCCATCTCCCGGTTAGCGCTGCTCGATCATCCCTTGCGGTGGCCCGAACCTGCGGTCGCCATGCCGTCAGCATGCGTCGAAACCCATCCGCCGCATCTCTCTTCTGCCCCATAAGTCACGCTGTCACATCGTTTTTCTGAAGCGGGTTAACCGCCGAGGGCAGCCTGCGGACAGTTGTTCCCGTTGCGCATTTGCCTTTTGACGCGCGCGCGCCGGACACTCACAACACCGCCATCAATCAGTGGGTGGGCCATGTTCATTTTCTCAAAAGTCGTCGGATTTCTGCTCCAGCCGACCGTCGTTCTCGTGGGTGGGCTCCTCATCGCGGTGGTCGCCCTCATGCGCGCCAGCAGGGCGGCCGAGGCGCATGGCGTGGCGCCGCGCCCGGCTTGGCGTGCCCGATGGCTGGCCGGTGTGTGCGCAACGGCGCTTGTGCTGATCGGACTGACACCTGTTGGCGATCTGGCCATGCTGCCGCTGGAAGAGCGATTTCCACGACCAGCGCAGGAAACGCTGCCCGATGACATCGCCGGCATTATAGTGCTGGGCGGCGCTTCCAGCACCCGGCACACGACAGCCCGCAAGGGCATCATGCAGCTGAACGAGGCGGCGGACCGCCTGACCGATACCGTGATCCTGGCACGCGCGAACCCGGGATGGCCGGTTGTCCTATCCGGCGGCAGCGCTGCGATCCTCACGGAGGAAATCAGCGAGGCCACTTCCATGCGGGAGCTGATGGTGGGGGCGGGTGTGGACGTGCGCCGGCTTCTGCCCGAGCCCGATTCGCGCAACACCTTCGAGAACGCGCAATATTCCGCCCGCCTGATCGCGCAGAAGGCCCCGCAGGCCCAGGGGCGGTGGCTGCTTGTGACGTCTGCGTTTCACATGCCGCGCGCCGTGGGCTGCTTCAGGGCCGCTGGCGTGCCGGTGTTGGCGTGGCCAACCGACTACCGCACATCGGGCGATCTGGGCTTGCGTGCCTGGAGCGGCCAGCCGTCCAACGCGCTGCGCCGCTTCGATATGGCTGTGCGCGAGTGGATCGGTCTTGTTGCCTACTATGCCATGGGGCGAACGTCAGACCTGCTGCCAGCGCCCTGAAGGTCTGAGCCTGGCACCCGGCCCGTGGCACCGACCGGCGGCGATCAACTGCCGCCTGTGACCGCTGAGTTGGGCGCGGTCCCAACCTGATCCCCGACCTGATCCAATGGAATGAGCGCCTCGAGACGGTCGCGATCGAGCCTGAAGACATGATAAGCTCCGGCGGCTTGGCCCACGTCGATCGCCGTCAGATAATCCGGCGCGCGCCCCGTCTTCAGGAACCAGGCAAAGGTGCGCCGGTCACTCTGGGCCGCGCTTGCGGCCGGGCTCTCGCCGTCCGCTTGGCTCGCGCCACCACTCCCGTCACCCGATTGCGCCGCAGCCGGTGCCGCGCACACTGCGACGTAGGCGGGCGCCACGCGGGCGAGCGTCTTCGCCGCAGCCTCAGGTGGACCGTAGAACATGGCGACGTTGGTTGCGATCGCCTCGTCGATCCAGTGGTAGGGCGCGGCCACAACGCGGTGGCGGGTGTGGGCCGCAATGTGGGCTGACAGGTCCAACTCGCTCATCACGAGCCCAGCCGGCAGTTGACCCAGCTTCGCCACCTCCGCGCTTGCACGGCACGACTTGGTGAGCGGTGCTGCGCTTTTCGCGTCCTGCACCAAACCCATCGCCTTCAACGGTGGCGTCAACGCCAGCATGAGCACAACGGGGTGGATGAGGAATGCCGCACCCAATTGCACAGTGCGCGCCGGCACCTCCTGGATGGACGGCAGGCGGACGATCATCGCCATGACAGCAGGGATCGCAAGCCACACGGCATAGGGGGCGGCGCGCATCATGATGAGTGAAAACAGTGTCGTGACGGTGATCGCTATCGCGCGGTAGATGGCGTCGCTCTTTCCACCCTCTCGCGCCGTCCAGACAGCGGCCGCAACCCCTGCAGCAGCGAACACAAGATAAGACAAAGCCCACGCCGGATTGCGCTCCAGCGATGAGAGCAGGCTGCGGGCCTCCGACACATTCGCAAGCCAGAGTGTGCGCGCCGTTTCATTGACTTCGGCAAACGGCCCGCCCGCGCACGCCGGATTGGGCGCCAGGAACAACGCCAGACCGATGAGGCCGCCACCGGCCAGACCCGCCAGCCAGTGCGCAGCCGGCGCGCGCCCGGCTTTCCAAAGCAGGAGCGCGTAAGCCGCCGCGCCCGACGTTGTCAGCAGTACGATGTTCAGGCTCAATGCATCACACCGTGCCGTCAGCCAGTGGGCGGGCGGCACCGTGAGAGCAAGACCGAGCCACAGAACGCCGGTGAAGCCGAACAGCACCGCGCCCAATGGGCGGCGCAGCGCCACATCGAAGCACGCCAGCACGATGGCCGTGGCGAGAAACACGCCGACGAGCACCAGCGCCTCATAGCCGACGCAAGCCCCCAGACCGAAAACCGCGCCGACACCGAGCGGGCCGCGCCACGTGTTGAAAGCCGTTCTCAGGTCCGTCCAGACACCACCAGAGCTTCTTGGGTCGGCTCCGCTGTCCGGCGTCCGGTCCGCGCGCGCAGCGGCGCGCATGGTCGATCCAATTTCGCTCAGATCGTCGCGCAGGCCTGCCATGGCGTTTGTCCAGTCCACCGGCTGGCCCTGATGGCGCGCAATCAGTTCGCCCAACAGGAAAAAGCCGATGACGGCGCAGGCGAGTTGCACATTATGATGGTCGATGCGCCCTGGCGCAAATTGAACGACCGCAATGGCCGAGCCGAACAGAATGAACGCGGCGATGGCGAAATGGAGCGGCTGGCGCGTCGGCGCCGCATTGCGCATGAAAACATAGAGCAACGGCAACAGCACCAGATGCGGCCAGACAATGCGGGCCGCCGTTTCTGCCATGCCGCTTGGCAGCACGATTGCAAACAGGCTGATCAGAAGGGCGATGGGCAAATCGACAAAGCGGGACCAGCGGCTTTCAAGCGCATCCGGCCATCCGATCTGCGGATTGGTGAGATTATACCAGTCCCACCCGTCAAGCAGAGCCCGCACCTGCATGATGCGAACAGCATCATCGGTGTCACCCAGATTGGAGAGTGCGTTTGCCAGACCTTCCGACCCGCGGGTCACAAGGATCAACGCCAGCACCACGCACGCCCAGAAAAACGGCTGTCTGCTGAGGTTTTCCGCCACACGCCGGACCATCGGGCCGGTCTCATCAGCCGGCGGGAGAAAACGACCAGAAGTCGCTCGGTTGGTCGAAAGACGATTGAAGACTGTCATGGCACGCAACGCCGATCCTTTTTGGACGTCGCGCAGAAGCGCGCTCCGCACCATTAAAGTCCTGCCAAAGTTGCGTTGATGAGCCGTAAAAGGCTGAGCGGAATTCAACACGGGCTGCTCGGTTACGAAGGGGTCTTAAAGATTGTGAAAAATCGTTCACCCGTCCGATGACGTTTGATTGGTCCAAACGTCGCGTGGCTCACAAAAGGTTTTGAGCGTCGGGATATGGCGGGCGCGGCGCCATGCCCCAGCCCTTCGCGACTTTGTGCCGATGGCCTGATGACGCGTCTGGTGATCCAAGGAGGGCATGGATTGGACCGCACTTACAGACGCCTCGCCTGTCATTCTGGTTCACCTCGCATTCGGCGTGGCTGCCATTGTGTTGGGCGCGGCAATCATTCTTGCACCGATGTCAGCAGGTCTGCACCGTGCACTCGGGCTGGTCTGGGTGATGGTTGTCGCACTGACAGCCACGACGTCGTTTGCAATCCACGAGTTGCGCCAGGTGGGGCCGTTCAGTTGGCTCCACGG
>CAZGNQ010000177.1:0-7537 GCA_964527285.1 uncultured Hyphomicrobiales bacterium
GTCGAAGGCGTCGAGGGCTCCGCAGATGAACGCGGGATGGCTGATGTCCCGGGAGCCGTGCTGCCCGAGCAGCCCCACGCAAGCCTGCGTGTCTTCGAGGGTGGCGGACCAGGCCTCGGACCAGCGGTAGCCGTTGTCTCCGTCCATCACCGCCTGCTGGGCGCAGATGGTATCGACCTCGGTGACCACGACCCGCGCGCCGGCGCCGCGCATTGACTCCGCCGAACCCTTGCCGACGCCGCCATAGCCGCACACGACGGCGACCTTGCCCGCCATCATCACGTCCGTGGCACGCCGGATGCCGTCCACGAGGCTTTCCTTGCAGCCGTACTTGTTGTCGAACTTCGACTTGGTGACGCTGTCGTTGACGTTGAACGCCGGGAACGGCAGCTGCCCCTTTTCCATGAGTTGGTAGAGACGGTTGACGCCCGTCGTCGTCTCTTCGGTCACGCCCTTGATCGCGTCACGCTGCTTGGCGAAGAACCCAGGCGTTGCGGCCATGCGCTTTTTGATCTGCGCGAAAAGATATTCTTCCTCTTCGGACTCCGGGTTCGAAAGCACGTCCTCGCCCGCTTCGGCGCGCGCGCCCAGCAGGATGTACATGGTCGCGTCACCACCGTCGTCGAGAATCATGTTGGTCGGCTGGCCGTCCGGCCAATGGAAGATGGCGTCGGTGTAGGTCCAGTAGTCCTCAAGCGTCTCGCCCTTGATGGCGAACACCGGCACGCCTGTGGCAGCGATGGCGGCCGCCGCGTGATCCTGGGTGGAGAAGATGTTGCACGACGCCCAACGCACTTCTGCGCCCAGCGCTGTGAGCGTCTCGATGAGCACCGCCGTCTGGATGGTCATATGCAGCGAGCCGGTGATGCGCGCGCCTTTGAGGGGCTTGGCCTCGCCAAATTCCTCGCGGCAGGCCATCAAGCCCGGCATTTCCGTCTCGGCGATTTCAATCTCCTTGCGCCCGAAGTCGGCAAGGCCGATGTCCGCGACGGCGTAGTCCTGATGGTCTGTCATTTCGATCTATCCAGTATGGGGCGTGAATTGTTGGCTGCTGCCAGTCGCCGGTGCGCGCGTTTTGACCGTGCGTGCGAGGGCTGCAGCGCCTGGCCCTGCTGATGTGAAGGATCAAGCGGGACCACTGCCGGCGTCTGGAAGCACGATTGTGCCCGTGGCGGCAACCGCGCGTGTGGTCGCCTTGGTGCCGAGCGCGCACGGCGCGTGGCCGCGCGGCACGCCGATCAGGGCATGGCGGCGGCGCAGGGGCGCCTGCGATCAGTCTGGCGCGGGTGCCATGCCCTCGGTGTCCTCATCAAACCCGCGGGCGACAAGATCCACCAGTGCGGCAAGCGCCTCCGCCGCTGCGTCGCCCTGCGCACTGATCGTGATCTGCGCACCGGGGCCCGCAGCCAGCATCATCAGGCCCATGATCGATGTTGCGTCCACCTGCTCATCGTCCTTGGCGACTGTGATGGCGCAAGAGAAGGTCTCGGCCAGCCGGACAAACTTGGCTGACGCACGGGCGTGCAGGCCTTTGCGGTTGCAGATGGTCACGGTCCGGGTGGCGTTGTCGGGCGCGTGACCGGCAGCATCGGCTGGTGGGTTGTCGAATGTCATGCGGTACCGCACCGGCCGGGATCTTTTGGGATGGCGACCCTGGGGTCATGTTGTGGCTTACGTCCACACCGTGCGAATGGTGGACGGTGGCGCGCAGCATCATCCGCGCTTCGGATCATGGCACTCACGCCGCCCCAGATCGCGCGCTCATCACCTGACTTGCAACCGTGATGTATTTGCGCCCGGCCCCTTGGGCATCCAAGGCAACAGCCAGCACGTCCCCATGATGGCGGTTCTTGGCCAATCTCACGAGCATGGGAAGGTTCACGCCGCAGATGATCTCCACAGGCGATGCATGGCGCAACAGCATCGCCGTGTTGCACGGCGTGCCGCCGAAAAGATCGCTTGCGATGATGACGCCGGACCCGCTGTCCACCCGGCGCACCGCCTCCATCAGCTTCGGCTGGCACTGTTGTGCGGTCACATCCGCGGCAATCTGGACCGCTTCGAGTTGGGCTTGGGGCCCGACGATGTGTTCGAGCGCCGCTGCAAATTCAGCGGCGAGGCGGCCGTGGGCTACGATGACCAAACCGATCATTAACGTCAGCATCCCGTTACGCATCCGACAAAGTCGGGTCGTCCACGTCTAGACTGCGACCGATTGGGCAGCGGACGCAAGTGCCAATGCGACGCGCTGCGGTGCTGAAGCATCCCACGCCACGCATGACATGTGTGCCACGTCTACGCCCTGAAGCCGCGTGTGAGCCGGCTCCGGAAGACGGTGCACCGCGCTATGGTGCGCGACGAGATCGACAGCGAGGACCACGCGCGCCGCAGCGACCGCGGGAAGGCGCACCAGGCCGAGCCCGCGCACCTCGATCAGGCCAAAGATCGCCGGGTGTGACCTCGCAATGAGGAACGGTCGCTCACCCTCCGCCGTGCGCACGTCGAGCCGAATACGATCGTCGCCGACCAGAACAAACCGGTCCGCCCGGCCTGTGGCGACGCCAGAGGAGCGACCTGGCTCTTCGAGCGCGACTGGACGTGATGCATTTGCCGGGCCTGCGCCCGCGACAGCGGGTCGGGGCGGCATGGCATCCGACGCGATCATCTTCGGTGCGTCGGCCCGATTGGGTAACCAGGGCAGCCGCGTCGCAATCAGGCGCAGCGCCAGGTCAGACTTTCCGACCCCAGAAGGTCCGCGCAGGATTACGCCGAGCGGCAGCCCCGCTGACGTCTCAAGTGCAACGCACGTGGCATGATGCGTGGCAGTGCCGGTCATGATCGCGGCTGATCCATGGGCTTTGCCCGGCTTTGCGACTGGCATCGCGTCGGAGCCAATGGGAGCAAAACGTCGGATGCGCCGCGTCGGCACGCCGTCATTCAGCCGGCTCGGCCATACGCTGGCCCGCCGCCGACGTCCCTTCACGACGCTGACCGGGGCGGTCCTGTCGCGCGGTTTTCCCGGCCGGCGCGTTCGCGCTGTCCTGGCTTGCAAACGGCAGCTTGATCACGAACCGCGCACCAATAACGTCGGGTTTGCGCCAACCGGTCTGGCCGTCCTGCGGTGTCGCTGACGCCATCGGATGCTTCTGCCCCTCAAGCTGGCCTCCCAGCTGGGCTCTTGGCTCGCCCTGGCCGTGGCCGGATGGATACCTGTTTTCCGCGTGGATCGAGCCGCCATGCGCCTCCACGATCTCCCGCGAAATACTCAAGCCCAGGCCAGAATTGTTACCGAAACCGTCTGTGGGCGGGCGGTCCGTATAGAACCGATCAAAGATGCTCTCCAGGCTCGCGGCTGGAATGCCCGGCCCTTCGTCCTCGATCGAGATGACCAGATGCACGCCCGCAGCACCGCGCCGGCGCATCTCGACCGGCGCCCCGACTCCACGGCGCACGCGTATCCACACCCGGCCCCCATGCGGAGAGAAGGACAATGCGTTCGACAGAAGATTTGACACGACTTGTCCGAGCCGTGCCCCGTGGCCTTCCACGATCAGGCCATCTCGCGCCCTGAGCAGATCGGGAGCGACATCCAGGATCACCCGTTGCCCGTTTTTGGCGTGGCAATCGTTGAACATGTCGCCGACCGTCTTCAGCAGACGTTGCATATCAACGTGTTCCATCTCGACCAACGCCAGTTCGGCCTCAGCCCGGCAGGCGCTCGAGATATCGTCGATGAGCCGCTTCAGGCGGTCAGTGTCCTTAATGATTATTTTAGCGTACTTTTCGCGCTCGGCTTCGCTTTTGACGTTGAGTATCCGTTGCGCCGCACCGCGCACGGAGGTGAGCGGGTTCTTCAGTTCATGCGCCACATCAGCCGCAAAGCGCTCGCTTGTTTCAATCCGCCGGTAAAGCGACTGAGTCATGGCGTTGAGCGTTTGCGACAGGTGCCCCACCTCATCCACGCGATGGCTATAATCGGGCAGCGACGTTGCCCGGGCCAGATTGTTGCGCACCTCGTTCGCCGCGAGGCCGAGTTGATGGAGCGGCCGACCGATGGTCCCGGCGAAGTAAACCGACGAGGCGATGAGCAGGATGAGCGCGAAAAGGCCCACCTGGGAAATCGAGCGATACTCCGAAGCGATGAGCTGGTCGAACTGGCCTGGCGGCATGGAAAGCACGAGCGCGCCACCGGTGGTGCCTGCGAACTCGATGGGCAACGCGATGCTCACGCTGTGCTGACCGCGCTCATTGACCGTGAGGATGGGTGTGGTCTGACCCTGGAGAGCAATCGTCACTTCCGCAAGGTCGCCATGGGCGGCGGCAGCGCTGTCGCGATAGGCCCACTTTGAATCGCGCGGGAAAAATGAGCGCAACCAAGTGACGGTGCGCCATTCCAGCCCTTCAAAAACGGTGCTCTCGATGGCCGGTCCGCTGGCCGTCGCGGGCCTGCGCCCGGGCCTGAGTTGATCGCTGTCCAACACCAGGCGCTGCTTGGTGTCATAGATGCGTGCGTTGGCCTTGGCCGGGTCCGTCAGCCGGTTGAGCGTCGGCGCGATCCGTTGGGGATCGAGCGAGTACTCAAGCGCGCGCAGTCCGTCGATGCGCGGCACGCCGATCCCGCTGATCGGATCAAAAACCGGTTGCGTGTCGACAGCCGGCGCCGCGCCCATGGCCTGCTGGGCCACTGCAGCGGCAATAATCTGACCTTTGGCCGTGAGTTGCTCTTTCTGGGCCGCGACAAGCCATTCCTCCGCCTTTGAGACGTAAAAGACAGCGCCCAGAAGCCCGGCAAAGACAAAGACATTGATGAGAACCACGCGCGAAGTGATCGTGCGGAAACGGAAAAAATCATACAGACTACGCGGCAGAGCGGTGATCGCGCGGAGAAAGGCGTCGGGTCCGATGTTCAGCCCGAACCGGCTTGTGGGCCCATCACGATGAGGGCGCGCCGATCCGCGCAGGCCAGACCCCGCCCAGTCCGAAGCGCGGGCGGACGCATGAGCAAGCCGTGCGCTGCCCTCACGCAACGACGCGCCGGCGCGGGTGAGCGCGCGCGCCGCGCCTGGCATTTGTCGGTCCCGCAGCCGTTGGTACTGCGCCCGGGCAAACCCCCGGGCGGCCTGCGCCGCCTCGACGCTCGCATGGCCGAGGTCACGCAGTGCCGCCGCGCTCGAGAAGTCCGGCGCTTCCAGTAATTTACGCCCCTCCGGAGATACGGCGCGAGCTGGAGAATCGGCATCCGCGTGCGCGGCATGGGCCGATCGTGCGCGCATCCTGGTTGTGGCGTGTTGACCGGCGTCCATTGCGCCGGTCTCGGCTTCAGACGATGGCGGCATGGAACGGCCTTTCGTCACTGATGGTGAGCGGACAACATGTGATGAGCAAGCACGAGCGACCGGCAAAACTGCCTGCCGGCACGCTCAAGGCAACGCCATGGCTGGGGCGCAAAAAAGGCGCACCGTCACAATGACTTGTTGGCGTGGCGAATGCACCATACTTTTGCGGCAAGGGAGAACACCATCTCCCTTGCCAGGAGGCACGCAGACGCGTGCGATCGCGGAAGTTATTTCGCCGCCACTTCCTTGAAGCGATAGCCCACGCCGTACAGCGTCTCGATCACGTCGAAGCTGTCGTCGACCACCTTGAACTTCTTGCGCAAGCGCTTGATATGACTGTCAATTGTGCGGTCATCGACATAGACCTGATCGTCATATGCGGCGTCCATCAAGGCATCCCGGCTCTTCACCACACCGGGGCGCGTGGCAAGCGCACGCAGGATTAAAAACTCGGTCACCGTCAGCGTGACGGGCTGGCCGTTCCAGTGGCACGTGTGACGCTCAGGATCCATGCGCAGAGGTCCACGCTCGATCACCGCCTCGCTCTCGCTGGTCGCGCTGCCACCGTTCAGCGCCTGGGTTCGGCGCAGCAGTGCCTTCACGCGTTCAATCAGCAGGCGCTCCGGGTACGGCTTGGAGATGTAATCGTCCGCCCCCATTTTGAGTCCGACGAATTCGTCGATTTCCTCGTCCTTAGACGTCAGGAAGATCACCGGCAGGTTGGTCTTCTGGCGCAGACGGCGCAGCAGCTCGATCCCGTCCATACGCGGCATCTTGATATCAAGGATGGCGAGATCCGGCGCCTGATCCTGGATGCCCTCCAGCGCAGCGCTGCCGTCATGGTAGCGGCGCGTCGTGAAACCTTCCGATTCCAGAGCATCGCTCAGCGACTCCAGAATGTTGATATCGTCATCGACGAGTGCGATCGTTCCGGTTGTCGGCATGGCATCCTCCCGCAGGACTGTACCGGCGACACTTCGTGCCCCTGATGTGTCGCCTCCAGGCCAAAGACGGCCCGATGGTGGGTGAAATGTGACCCCGGCACATTCGTGATTTACGGCTGAATGATACATTAACGCATCATTTTACTGCAAAATGAAAATTTGCAGACTGGAAAACGCGGACTGGTGCTGAACTGGCACACGCCTTGAATAACCGGCGGCCCCGGCTTGATCCGCCGCTGAACGCAGCCGACGGGTTGGCTTGCCGCGCGGACACACTCAGGGTGCAGTTGGTTCAGCATATGCCAATAGGCGGGTTTGCCACACGAAGTTGCTTCGTGTTTGAACGTGGCCCGCCCTCAAACCGGCCTCACACCGCGCCAGTTGGCGCCGCCGCCGACACAAGCGCGACGCACGACGAACACGATCATCATAGGGAGACCCGGCGTGAACCTTGAGAATGTGTTCAGCGAAGCGCTCGGCGCGCAGCTCGACGGGCTGACGCGACGCACCACCCAGGTCAACTGGAATGACGCTGCCCTCATCGAGCAGGCGATCCGAACCGGAGAGGGACATCTGACGGCTGACGGCGCTCTGGCTGTCACCACCGGGCGACACACGGGACGCTCAGCGCAGGACAAATACGTGGTCCGGGACGCGCAAACCGAAGGAGCGGTTTGGTGGGGTCCCAACACGGGCATGTCGCGCGAAGGTTTTGATCTGCTGTTCGCTGACATGCTTGAGCACGCCCAGTCGCTGGATCTCTACCGCCAGGATCTCGTCGCCGGCGCTGACCCGGCGCACCACCTCAAGGTGCGGGTCTATCTGGAGTTCGCGTGGCATGCGCTTTTCATCCGCCACCTCCTGCGACACCCTGCGGTCGGCACGCTGTCAGATTTCTCTCCTGATCTGACCGTCATCAATCTGCCCAGTTTTGCGGCCGATCCGGATCGCCACGGCACACGCAGCGACACCGTAATCGCGCTCGATTTCTCGCGGCGCGTGGTGCTGATCGGCGGCACAAGCTACGCTGGCGAAACGAAAAAATCCGTATTCAGCTTCCTGAACTACACCCTGCCAGAGCGCCGCGTGATGCCGATGCACTGCTCGGCCAACGTCTCGGAAGCGGGCGATACGGCCGTGTTCTTTGGCTTGTCCGGCACCGGCAAGACGACGCTCTCCAACGATCCCGCGCGCCTGCTCATCGGCGACGACGAGCACGGCTGGTCGGAAAACGGGATCTTCAATTTCGAGGGCGGC
>CAZGNQ010000178.1:0-7520 GCA_964527285.1 uncultured Hyphomicrobiales bacterium
TTGTGCCTGGTCGGCCTGATGGCGGTCCTGTCGGCACTACTGTTGCTGGCCGGCCCTGCAAGCGTGCGGGCGGACGAGGGTGCAGCGCGGTCCGTTCAGGACAGGACGCGCGACACAGTTGGGTTCAGCCACGGCCTGTCGGCGTTCGGCGATTTGAAATACCCGCCAGATTTTGAGCACTTCGACTACGTGAACCCAGACGCGCCCGTGGGCGGTCGGCTCTCAATGGTGGGCGACAAAGCAAAGGTCACCTTCGACAGCTTCAACACCTTCACCACCAAGGGAGACTTCGCCCAGGACCTCGACATCCTGCTGTACGATACGTTGATGGCGCGCGCGGCCGACGAGCCGGATGCCGTCTACGGTCTCGTAGCGTCCGCCGCGCGGGTTGCCGATGACAAGCGCTCCGTCACCTTCCGTCTGCGCCCTGAGGCGCGGTTTGCTGACGGCGCGCCGGTGCGTGCAGCCGACCTGGTTGCCACGCTGGACGCTCTCAAGAGCGCGCAGGCCCATCCGGCCTACCGCCTGCAATTGCGCGATGTGGTCGGTGCCAGGGCCGATGATGCGCTGACCGTCACTTACAATTTCAAGGGCGATGCGCTGCGGGATTTGCCGTTGTTGGTGGCAAGCCTGCCGATCCTGTCCAAGGCGTGGCTGGAGGCCAATGACCTGAGCGATGCTGTGCTGGAAGCGCCGTTGGGCTCGGGACCCTATCGAATCGCAAAGTACCGCACTGGCACATACGTGATCTTTGAGCGCCGGGCCGACTACTGGGGCTGGGATCTGCCGGTCAACAATGGGCGCTGGAACTTCGCTGAGCTGCGGTATGAGTATTTCAAGGATCGCGTTGCTGAGCTTGAGGGATTGAAGTCCGGCGCGTTCGACCTGCGCGAAGAGTTCACCTCGCGTGACTGGGCAACCGCCTATGACGTGGCCGCCGTGCGCAGCGGCCAACTTGTGCGTGAAACCCTGGCGGACGGCCGCCCCGGCGGTACACAGGGCTTCTTCATCAACACGCGCCGCAAGAAGTTTCAGGACCTGCGTGTGCGGCGTGCGCTTGGCCTGGCCTTCGATTTCGAATGGTCCAACAAGAACCTGTTCTTCGGGCTCTACAACCGCACCGTCAGCTATTTTCAGAACTCCGACTTGATGGCCAGCGGCGAACCAACTGAAGCGGAACTGGCGGTGCTCGAGCCGTTCCGCGACCAGCTTGATCCAGCCGTGTTCGAGGAGGTTTTTACCCCGCCCCGCTCGAATGGATCCGGCCAGGACAGGCGGCTGCTGCGCGAGGCAGACAGGCTGTTGCGCGCCGCCGGGTGGACGTCAAAGGATGGCCAGCGCGTGAACGCCGATGGCGTGCCCCTCACGGTTGAGTTCCTGCTCTTCTCGCCATCGTTCGAGCGGGTTTATGCGCCTTTCGTGAACAACCTCCGGTTGCTTGGCGTGCAGGCCAACATCGTGCGCGTTGACCCCGCCCAGTACGAGGAGCGACTGAAAGAGTTCGACTTCGACATCACCGGGCGTCGCTACATCATGAAGCCAACGCCCGGGCCAGAGTTGAACAATATGTTTGGCTCAACGTCCGTCACAGCGCGCGGCAGCTTCAACATCGCGGGCATCGACGACCCGGTGGTGGATGCGCTTCTCGCCAAGGCACAGACGGCCACCAGCCGCGAAGAACTGCGCACCATCATCAGCGCGCTGGACCGGGTGCTGCGGGCCGGGCACTACTGGATCTCCAACTGGTACAAGGCGGCCCACAACATCGTGTACTGGAACCGGTTTTCCAGGCCGGCCCAAAAGCCGAGGTATGCGCGCGGCGTACTGGACACGTGGTGGGTTGATGAGGCGAAAGCCACAGCTTTGGCTGCCGCAGGCGGTGACAGATCGCGCCGCCTGACGCAGGAGTGATATGTTTCCTGAACCGGCGGCTCGGCAGCGGCGTTGTCCGTCCACTGCCCGGGCACAACATCCGCTAAGGGTGATTTGCTCCCTCATGGTTGGAGCTGACGCGGGTCGACGGGAACACAGCGCGGGCGCTCTCTGTGTTCGCCACTTCTGGTGCTCGCCACTTCGCGACAGCCAAGCGTTGGCTGGCATCTTCCCCGGGGCACGTCCCCACCAAACAGGCGCCTTGGCCGGAACTTTGGGCCGGCGCCTTGGGCCGGCGCCACTCCCGGCGCAACGCACGCCACGGTAAGGACGCATGGCAGCATACATTCTCAAGCGCCTGCTGCTGATGATCCCGACGCTGTTCGGGATCATGCTGGTCACGTTTGTCATCCTGCAGTTTGTGCCCGGCGGTCCCGTCGAGAAGATGATCGCCCAACTCACCGGCACGGACGTCGCGGCGACGTCACGCATCGGCGGCAGCGGCACCGATTTCTCGGCCAACAACCCTGGCGCCGGTGCCGACGGTGGAACGGCGTCGCAATACCGTGGTGGCGAGCGCCTGCCGCCTGAGCTCCTGAAGCAGATCGAGCAGCAGTTCGGTTTTGACCGGCCGGCGCACGAACGCTTTGCCATCCTCATCTGGGACTATCTGCGGTTCGATTTCGGCGAGAGCTACTTCCGCAAGATCAGCGTGATCGACCTCATCATCGAAAAGCTGCCCGTTTCCATATCGCTTGGCCTGTGGCTGACCATCCTGACCTATACGATTGCCATTCCGCTCGGCATCCGCAAGGCGGTGAACGACGGCGAGAGCTTTGATGTCTGGACATCGACGGTCCTTGTCATCGGCTATGCAATTCCGAGTTTCGTGCTGGCGGTTCTGCTGATTGTTTTCTTTGCAGGCGGCTCGTTTTTTAACATCTTCCCCTTGCGCGGCCTCACGTCGGAGAATTTCGATCAACTGAGCCCGCTCGGTCAGGTGCTCGATTATTTCTGGCACCTGACATTGCCGCTGATTGCACTCGGCGTTGGCGCCTTCACGACCATGACCTTCCTGACCAAGAACTCGTTTCTCGACGAGATCTCCAAGCAGTATGTCATCACGGCGCGCGCCAAGGGCCTGACCGAGAACCGGGTGCTCTATGGCCATGTGTTCCGCAATGCCATGCTCATCATCATTGCCGGCTTCCCCGGTGCCTTTCTCGGCGCCTTCCTGTCAGGCTCTTTGCTCATCGAGACGATTTTCAGTCTGGACGGGCTGGGGCTCCTCGGCTTCCAGTCGGTCATCGACCGCGATTATCCGGTCGTGCTGGCGACGCTTTACATTTTCTCACTGTTCGGTCTGGTCGTTCATCTGCTGACGGACATCACCTACACGCTCGTCGATCCGCGGATCGACTTTGAGAGCCGGCAGGCATGACGGGGGCGTGGCGATGACGAATGGACCGGACAAGCTGGCCCACGACGTGACCGACAGGGCAGGTGGCGCCGACAACACGGCCCACGGCACAGCGCGCGCACCGGGTGGCTCTGCAAGCACCGACGGCGCGGGCGCCGGTGCGGTGGTGCGGCGCGGTGGCGTCTGGCAACGCATCAAGGGCGCACTCCTGCCCGAGATGTCCCCGATCTCCAAACGGCGTTGGGCCAACTTCAAGGCCAACCGGCGGGGCTACTACAGCCTCTGGATCTTCAGCATCGTCTTTGCGATCACCCTCATGGCCGAAGTCATCGCCAACGATCGCCCGATCCTCGTTTGGTACAACGGCGAGGTGCTGGTGCCGGTCGCTGTCGATTACCCGGAAGAGAAGTTCGGTGGCTTCCTGGCACAGACGGACTACCGCGATCCCTTCATCCAGGAAGAGATCCAGAACAACGGTTGGATGCTCTGGCCGCCGATCCGCTATTCCTATTCGACCGTCAATCTGGAATTGCCGACGCCGGCGCCCGCCCCGCCATCCTGGGCCTTGAAGAAAGAGGTGCGCTGCGCGCGCCTGCCCGCCGGAGTGGATGACCCCAACTGCTCCATCTGGAACTGGAACTGGCTTGGGACCGACGACCAGGGCCGGGACGTGTTGGCGCGCATCATTTATGGTTTTCGCCTGTCGGCACTGTTCGGCATCCTGCTCACGGTGTTTTCGTCCATCATCGGCATCGCGGTGGGCGCCGTGCAGGGCTATTTCGGCGGTCGGATCGACCTCTATGGCCAGCGTTTCATAGAGTTCTGGACGTCGCTGCCCTCGCTTTACATCCTGCTGATCATTGTCGCGATCCTGCCGCCGGGCTTCTGGGTGCTGCTGTTTGTGTTGTTGCTGTTCTCCTGGGTCAGCCTCGTCGGGCTCGTGCGCGCTGAGTTTTTGCGGGTGCGCAACTTCGACTACATCCGCGCGGCCAAAGCGCTCGGCCTGCCGGCCTGGAAAATCATCTGGCGCCACATGCTGCCCAACGCGATGGTCGCCACCGTGACGATGATGCCGTTCATCCTGGCGAGTTCCGTCACCAGCCTCACGGCGCTGGACTTCCTCGGGCTGGGTCTGCCGCCCGGCTCGCCATCGCTGGGCGAACTCCTGCAACAGGGCAAAGCCAACCTCCATGCCTGGTGGCTGGTGGCCACATCCTTCGTCACCATCGCATTCATGCTGTCGGTGCTCGTGTTCATCGGCGAGGCGGTCCGCGACGCGCTCGACCCGCGCAAGGCCTTCAAGTGATGAAGGTGTGGCAAGTGATGGGGACGGGGCGCGCGACGCGACGTGAACCGCAGTTTTCGGGCGTTGATGCACTGACGCGCCCTGGTGGTGTGGCACGCGTGGCCCAATGGCTTGGAGCATCCCATGTCTGAAGCAGGTGGTGGCGCCGTCCGCGGTGAACGCATTCTGGAGGTGCAGGATCTGCACGTGCGCTTCCAGTCCGGCGATGCACACGTCGATGCGGTCAAGGGGGTCTCGTTCACGCTCAATCGTGGAGAGAGCGTCGCGCTCGTGGGGGAATCCGGCTCCGGCAAGACGGTGTCGGCCCTCTCGATCCTGCGGCTGCTGCCGCGCACGGCGAGCCACCCTGCAGGCACCATCACCTTCGACGGACATAACATTCTCTCCCTTTCCGAGGGCGAGATGCGGCGGCTGCGCGGCAACAGGATCTCCATCATTTTCCAGGAGCCTATGACCTCGCTTAATCCGCTGCACACGGTGGAAAAGCAGATCGGCGAAGTGCTGGAGGTTCACCAGCAACTGGTCGGCGAGCCCGCCCGCGAGCGCGTGATCGAACTGCTGGACGAGGTGGGCATCCGCGATCCGGAAAGCCGTCTGGCCTCATATCCCCACCAGCTTTCCGGCGGCCAGCGCCAGCGCGTGATGATTGCCATGGCGCTTGCCAACACGCCGGATGTTTTGATCGCCGATGAGCCGACGACGGCACTCGACGTCACGATCCAGGCCCAGATTCTGGAACTCCTGAAGGACATCATCGCCCGCAAAGGCATGTCGCTCCTGCTGATCACGCACGACCTGGGCGTGGTGCGGAAAATGGCTGATCGGGTCTACATCATGCAGAAGGGTCTGGTCGTGGAGGAGGGCCCGGCGCGCGATGTGCTGAGCGCACCCAGCCATGATTACACCCGCCATCTGATCGCCGCCGAGCCGTCCGGTGAGCCTCCAACCGCTGACACAAGCGCCCCGGTCGTGATCGAGGCATCGGATCTCAAAGTGTGGTTCCCCATCAAGCGCGGCTTCTTCCAGCGCACTGTCGATCACGTGAAGGCCGTGGACGGGCTGTCCGTTGCCGTGCGCGCCGGCCAGACCGTTGGGGTCGTTGGCGAATCCGGGTCGGGCAAGACGTCGCTCGGCATGGCGATCCTGCAGCTCCAGGCTGCGGAGGGCGCGGTTGCGTTCATGGGCCGAAAGATCAACGGCCTATCCCCGCGCGAGATGCGGCCGCTGCGCCGCGATCTGCAGATCGTTTTCCAGGACCCCTATGGCGCGCTGTCGCCGCGGCTTTCGGTCGGCCAGATCATCGCGGAGGGGCTGGAGATCCAGGCGCCGGAGCTGACACCGGCCCAAGTGCGCGAGCGGGTTGGCCAATCGCTGGTGGATGTCGGCCTCGACCCTGAAACCCAGGACCGCTATCCCCACGAGTTCTCCGGCGGCCAGCGTCAGCGTATCGCCATCGCACGCGCCATGGTGCTGGAGCCAAAGTTCGTGATGCTGGATGAGCCCACCAGCGCCCTTGATATGTCGGTCCAGGCGCAGATCGTGGATCTGTTGCGCGATCTGCAGCGCAAGAAAAACCTCGCTTACCTCTTCATCAGCCATGACCTCAAGGTGGTGCGTGCCCTGTCCAACGAGGTGATCGTGATGCAGCATGGCAAGGTGGTTGAGGCGGGCCCGGCTGTGGAGATTTTCTCCAACCCGAAGACGGACTACACGCGCGCGCTCCTGAAGGCGGCCTTTGAGCTCGAAGCGGCCTGATGGGCTGAGGGCCGCTGGCGGAAGGGTACCGGCGCGTCAGCAGCGCGTGCGAAGCCGATCAGCCAGGCGCAGTGCGGTGGCACCGCTGAGGGCCATGGCTGACCGATCGCCTGCCGCCTGAGAAGCCACGACCGCAAGTATTGCCGCCCCAAACTGTTTCGCGAGCCCCAGAGCCCATGCCCGCTTTCCGTCCGTTCGGCGCACCGTTGTCCTTCTGGATGCTGGCGTTCCTCCTGCTCGGCCTGACGGTCGCCATACTGGCCAGCCCTCACTTTGATTTATCCTCCCTGAGAAGCCATTTGGGCATGCGCACGCAGCCACAGCCTGCGGATGGCTGGGCCGCAGGTCAATCTCCACCGCTGCCGCTGCGGGTTGCCCGTAAAGTTAATGCCGATGCCCAGGACAGCAACGGCGCAGCCGATGACCATGTTTCGACGATGGTGGCCGTTGCCTCGGCCGTGGGCCGTGCGCCTGCCGGGGATGCGCAGAACGGTGCTGCAGCGGTCGATGGCGCCAACACGGGACAAAGCGCTGAGGAAAGCGCAGGCGATACCTCAGGTGATGCGGTCGGCCCACCGCCGCGCGAGCTGAGCGAGGAGGAGCAGCGCGCAATCAAGCGCCGGCAGGAAGGCGCGGAAGCGCTGCAAACGCTATCCAACCTGCTGCAGAGCCGGCGCGACCAGGCCGCAGCGATCGAAGCGCTGAAGCGCGAACTGCGCAGCGCGCCCGATGACGTGACGAAAAAAGAGCTTGAGGAGAAGATCAAAGAAGCCAGCACCAAGCAGGAGGCGACAGAACAGCAGATCGTCTCGCTGTCCACGGGTGTCACGGCCGACGAGATCGGCTCAGGCGAGCCGGCGCCATTTGACCTCCAGAAGGAACTGGAGGGGCTGGCGCAGCCGTTTATCCAGATGATGAAGGACGCAACCGAGAACGCGCGCCAGATCGAAAAGTTGCAGACGACCATTCTGGAGGCGGAAAAGCAGAGCCGGCTGGCCCAACGCGCCGTGGAGCGCCTCAGTCTTCTGAACGATGTGTCCGATGATGCGCAAGGCACGGGCGAGGCTGGCGAAGACGACGCCGCCCGGGCGCGTTATCTGGCGGAGCTGCGCGCCGACTGGGAGCGCCGGCTGGCCGAGGCTGGTGACCTGGAGGAGACCGCCCGCC